>NZ_JBHXFJ010000002.1:0-276070 GCF_042722465.1 Streptomyces sp. NPDC127098 | reverse complement strand
GCTGGCACCCGACCGGGGCTGAGCCGGGCCCGCTCCGGCAGCAGGCGCCGGCCGCCCCGAGGCGGCCGGCGCCGACGCGCTGTTGCACGCCTGTGACAACCGGACGGGCCTGGCCCCGGTCCATGAGGTGTCGGCGCCTTCCGGCGCCGGCAGCACGTACGTGACACGCCACGCACGACGCGCCACGTACGACGCACGCACCGCATGGACCGCGAGAGAGAGCGAGCCGCCGTGACCCCCCACCACCGCCAGCACCCGCCACGAGCCCGGCACGCCGAACGTGGTCTCACCCGCCGTGGCCTGTTCGGCCTGGGCGCCGCCGCGCTGCTCGGCGCCGGCGTCTACTCGACCGTCGCGGCCCCCGCCAAGTCCGTCGGCGCCAACCCCCCGCCGGAACCGGACTTCGGCGGCTCGGGCGACCAGCCCTCGGACCCGGGGCCCAGCGTCGACAACCCCCGGCTCATCGGCGACGGCTCCACCGCCGACACCGGACCCCAGCCGCACCAGCCGGCCGCGCCGCGTCCCCTCGAAGCCGGCGAGCGGCCCCCGCAGTTCGTCGTCGTCTCCTGGGACGGCGCGGCCGCCCTCGACGACGGTCTCTTCCCCCGCTTCCGCGAGCTCGCCGGCGAACTCGGCGCCGCCATGACGTTCTTCCTCTCCGGCCTCTACCTGCTGCCCGAGGCCAGGCGCGAGCAGTACCAACCGCCCCGCAACCAGGCCGGCGCCTCCGACATCGGCTACCTCACGGACGAGCACATCCGCGACACCATCGAGCAGTTGCGCACCGCCTGGCTCGAAGGCCACGAGATCGGCACCCACTTCAACGGCCACTTCCTCGCCGGCTCCGGATCCGTCGGCCACTGGACACCCGACGACTGGCGGAACGAGATAGCCCAGGCCAAGGCGTTCGTCACCCAGTGGCGCACCAACACCGGCTTCGACGACCTCGCTCCGCTGCCCTTCGACTACGAGACCGAACTCGTCGGCGGCCGCACCCCCGGCCTGCTCGGCCAGGAGAGCCTGCTGCCCGTCGCCGCCGAACTCGGCTGGCGCTACGACGCCAGCTCACCCGGCGGCCTCCAGATCTGGCCCGAGCGCCGCGAGGGCGTCTGGGACCTCCCGCTCCAGACCCTGCCGTTCCCGGACCACGACTTCGAGGTCCTCGCCATGGACTACAGCATGCTGGCCAACCAGTCGGGCGACACCACCCAGGGCGACCCGGCGATGCACGAGACCTGGCGCCGGCAGGCCACCGGGGCGTTCCTCGCCGGATTCGAACGGGCCTACACTTCGAACCGCGCGCCCCTTTTCGTCGGCAACCACTTCGAGCAGTGGAACGGCGGCATCTACATGGACGCCGTCGAGGACTCGCTGCGCGAGATGGCCGGCCACGACGAGGTGCGCCTCGTCTCGTTCCGCCAGCTGTGTGACTGGCTGGACGCGCAGTCGCCGCGGGTCCTCGCGAACCTGCGGGCTCTGGGCGTCGGGCAGGCCCCGGCCGGCGGCTGGGACATGGTGGTGACCGGCTGAGGAACGGGCGAGCGGCACGTGAGCGGAGACCAGGAAGCCGAGGCGCTGTTCGAGGCGGTCTACCCGCGGCTCGCCGGGTGGTGCCGCGGCCTGGTCGACGGCGACGAGGCCGCACACGACATCGCCTCCGAGGCGTTCACCCGCCTCTGGTCGCGCTGGACCACCGTGGACAACCCCGAGCCCTACCTGTTCAGCGTCGCCGCCAACCTGGTCAAGGACCACTGGCGGCACCGCGACCGGGAACGCCACACCGCCCGCCGCCTCGACCAGGGCGCCGAGCACGCGCCCGCCGCCGACCAGGGCCTTGACGTGCGGGCCCTCGTCGAGTCGCTGCCCGACCGGCTGCGGGTGCCGGTGCTCCTCCACTACTACGCCGGCCTGCCGGTCGACGAGATCGCCGCCGCGCTGCGGCGCCGGCCAGGCACCGTCAAGAGCGACCTCCACAAGGCCCGAGCGCGCCTGCGGACCGCCCTGAGGGGACTCCATGACCTCACCACATGACTCTGACCAGCCGGAACCGGCCGAGATCGGCCAGGCGTTCGCCGCGCTCGCCGCCCGGGAGCGCCGACTCGCGCCGCCCGCCGGCCACTTCCAGGCCGTCCGGCGCCGCGCCGCCGCCCGCCGGCGCCGCCGCGCCCTCGTCGTCGGCACCGCCACCGTGGCCTGCCTGGCCGGCGCCGGCATCGCCGCCGCCACCCTGCTGCCGGGCCCCGCCCCCGACGACCGGCCGCTCGCCGTCGAGGACCGCGGCAGCCCGGCCGACCCCGTCGAGCCCACCCCCACCCACCCCGCGCCCGGCACCGCCCACCCCGACGGCGGCCGGGAGACGCTGCCCGTCTGCCCGAGCGACCGGCTCGACGCCGCCGTCGCCGCCACCGAGGGCGCCGCGGGCTCCGTCACCCTCACCCTGCGCCTCACCAACGTCGGCGACTCGCTGTGCGCGATGACCGGCTTCCCCGGCGTCTCGCTCGTCGCCGGCGACGAGGGCGAGCAGATCGGCAACCCTGCGGAACGCGAGGACGACGCCGGCGGCCCGGTCCGCGTCGAGCTCGCCCCCGGCGCCGCCGCGGTCGCCCAGGTGCGCGTCACCCGGGCCGAGAACTACCCCGCCGACGCCTGCGAGCCGGTCGCCGCCCGCGGCCTGCGGATCTACCCGCCGGACCAGCGCGCCGCCCTCTTCCTGCCACACGACGGTCTCACCGGCTGCGCCGCCGAGGACGTCACCGTGCTGGCCGTCACCCCGGTCCGCCCCGCCGAGGCGGACTGAAGCGGGCCGAGCCCCCTCTCGGCGACCAACCTCTCCACCGTTGGGAGCAAACCGGCATGTCGGGCGCCGGACCCACCGGACTGATCATGCAAATTGCAGAGGAGTCCGAAAAACCACTCTCCGAGAGGAATGCCCGTGCGTATCCGTTCCGCGCTCGCCGTCGCCGCCATCACCGCCTCGATCTTCGGTGCCGCCGCCACCACCACCACGGCCCACGCCGACGCCATCGTGGCCATCGACATCACCAAGTTCGAGGACTTCTGCAACGTCTACGGCCAGACCTGGGGAGACTTCGTCGCCAACAAGGGCACCGAGAAGAACTACATCGCCTGCTCCTTCAACGAGCTGGAGCTCTGACCGACCCCACGGTCCGAGCCTCGACCGGCCCCGCCCAGCCTCCCCGGCCGGGCGGGGCCGGTCCGCGTCTAGGATCCTCACCATGCGGTCGACGTGGTCCCAGCAGGCGCTGCGCCGCCTCATCGCCGACGGCGAGGAGGCCCGGCCCACCCCGCTGCGTCCCGTGCCGCTCCCCGGAGTGCCGGACGTCGCCCTCCACCTCAAGGACGAGTCCGCGCTCCCCACCGGCAGCCTCAAGCACCGACACGCCCAGGCCATGCTCCACCGGGCCGTCGCCACCGGCGCGGTCGGCCCGGGCACCCCACTGGTCGTGGCCACCGGCGGTCCCTTCGCCGTCGCCGCCGCCCACCTCGCGACTCTCATCGGCCTCCCGCTCACGGCCCTCGTCCCGCCCAAGGTGCCGGCCGCCGTCCGGGCCCGCGTCGAGGCCGCCGGCGGCCACTGCCGGCTCGCCGAGGGCCCGCCGGCCGCGCTCCAACAGGAGGCCCGCGCGCTGGCGGCCCGCCTCGGCGGCCACTTTCTTGACCACTTCGCCGACGCCGCCCCCGCGATGTCCGACTATCCGGGGCCGACGGTCGCCGACGAGATCGAGGCCCGGCCCGGTTCCCCCGCCTGGCTGGTGACCGGCGCCGCGAGCGGCACCACGGCCGCCACCCTCGGCCGCCTCGCCGGCCGCCTGGCCGTGGCCGACCCCGAACACTCCGCCTACTTCGCGGCCTGGGCCAGCGACTGCCGCGACTACGCCACCGGCATGCCGTCCCGCGTCCCCGGCATCGGCCGCCCCCGCGTCGAACCCGGCTTCCCCCTCGACCGCGTCGACCTCGTCATCCCCGTCCCCGACGCCGCCACGCTCGCCGCCCTCCGCTGGCTCCACACCCTCGGCATCCCGGCGGGCCCCGCCACCGGCACCACCCTCTGGGCCGCCTGCCACCTCGCCGCCCGCCTCCACCGGGACGCCACCCCGGGCACCGTCGTCGCCATCATGGGTGACACCACCCCCACCCCGACCTGGCCCGCCGCCACCGACCTCGACCCCACCTCGTTCACCGAACGCCTGACCCGCCTGGCCACGACGGGTGACTGGGACTTCAGCCCCGGCTGAACGTCATCCCCCGAGCCCGAGGAGGCGCGCCAGCCGGTCCGTCGTGTCGGGGCGGCCGTCGGCGTGGAGGGTGGTGATGCCCAACGCCTCGGCGGGCGACAGGTTCTCCGGTCGGTCGTCGACGAACACGCAGGCGTCGCCCGGCAGCCCGACCCGCTCCAGGGTGAGGCGGTAGATGTCCGGGTCCGGCTTGGCCAGGCCCTCGCGCTCCGAGATCACGGTGACGTCGAACAGATCCCAGACGCCGATGTGCGCGTACGGGTCGTAGGGGTCGAGGCCGAAGCTGTTGGAGAGCATGGCCACCCGCAGCCCGGCCGCCCGCGCCGCGCGGGCCAGGGCGATCATGTCCTCGGCCGGCCGGATCCCGGCCCAGGCCCGGCCCATGAGGTTGTGCCCGTCGGCAAGACCGAGCGCGAGCGCGGTCCGCCGGTTCCACTCGTGCTGCGTCATGCGGCCACACTCCAGCGCGGCGTAGCACTCGCGCCCCGCCGGATCCCCCTCCAGGGCGTGCCGCCACGCCCCCGCCGGCAGCCCCTCGGCGAGGGACCAGGCCCGGATGGCGTCACTGATGCCGGTGGCCAGCACCCCGGCGAAGTCGAGAATCAACCCCCGGAAGGGGCGGGACGGTTGAGTGGTCACGCCACAGTCCTACCCCACGCCACTGACACCGGTAACGATCCTGTCTCGAACAGAGGTGCGATGCCCCGATCCTGGGCGAATTGTCGGGGTGGTCGCGAGGTGAGCGTGCGGTGGTCGACTTGCGTCGATGCGAACAGATCATGAAATCTTCGGGGCGCCGCGTTGGTGATTCGTGGGGGGATCGTGCTTCGCATGCCTGCCCTGCCGGTTGGACCGGCTCGCGTCAACGCCTGGCGATCTTGGCCACGTATCGGTTGCGGAGAAGAGAAGTACGACATGGGCAGGAACGACGACTCCAAGTTCCACGGCGAGCCCGAGGGGTGGCGGACCGGGCCGGAGTGGCGGCGGAGAGAGAGACGGTGGTGGGCCGGGCCGGTGGCCGGGCTCGTGACGGTCGTGGTGGCGGTGCTCGCCGTGCGGCCCGAGTTGTTGACCGACCGGCTGTCAGGGGGAGACGCGGGCCCCCCGCCGGCGGAGGTGCTGCCGGCCGAGACCGAGCGGCCGACGGCGCCGCCGCCGCGTGAGGCGCTGCCCGACCGGCCCACCCTCGACGACCCGTTCGCCGGCTCCCCGGCGCGGGAGTGGGCCGACAACGCGGACGGCATCGAGATGCCGGAGCCCGAGGCGGTCGGCGTCATCTCCGCCGAGCGGATGGCGGAAGCCCTCGACCTGGCCCGGGAGTTCCTCGTCGCGACCAACCTCGACCCGGAGGTGATCGCCGGGGAGGTGCCCGAGGAAGGGCTGGCCATCCTGGACCCGACAGCGGACGTCGACGAGTACGTGGACCGGGCGTTGAGCGACCCGAGCCGGGAGTACGACGCCGCGTCCCTCTTCAGCCGCTTCCACGCCGACCACGCCACCCTCCTCGGTGACGTCGTCAAGGTGCGCGGCCGGACCGAGGTCACCGAGGGCGAGGACGGCAGCGCCACCCTGCACCTCGACTACACCTTCGTCTACCCCCTCGTCGCGGCCGACGGTTCCGAGGAGGTCACCCGCACCATCGTCCGCCGCACCATCGACCTCCAGGTCCTCGACCCGGCGCGGTGGCAGATCACCCCAGGCACCCTGTGGCCGGGCGAGTGGCGGGTCGACCGGGGCAACGACGACTGCGCCGTCACGGACGGATTCCTCAACCCGCTCTTCGACTCGCAGTTGTGGGAGCAACCGCCGCCGTCCGGAGAGGAGCGGGACCCGTACGACCGCAGCGAAGAGGTGGCCGAGTCCGAGGAGTGCGGCCTGGTCTCCCGGATCTGACGTCCGCCGCCAGGAACGGCGCGGCGGGCCGCCCGGGCACCCCCCACTGGCGCTCGGGCGGCCACGTTGTGGGTGGTCTTTGTCGCACGGCGGGGGAGGGGCAGGCAAGAGCGGACGGGCGTTCGGTACGCGGAAGTGCGTACCTGGGCGGCGTGTCGGCCTAGACTCGCTGGGAGTCGTCCGGTCGGCACGAGGGGTGAGCGATGGCGCGGTTGGCGCCGCGTGAGTACGAGTTCCTGCTCGACCTGGCGAGCGACGTGTTGCACGGGCGGGGGCCCGAGCAACCGTGGCGGCAGATGATGGGGGAGCTGCGGCGGGCGCTGCACACCACCACGGTGGTGATGACGGAGGCCACCTGGCACCGGCGCGAGGGGCGGGCGCTCGGGTGGTCCGGGGAGCGGATGACGGCGAGCCGGCTGGCCGAGTTGTCGCCGCTGATGGTGCGGGCGGGGCATCCGCTGGCCCGGCACTACTCGACGCGCCGGGACGACGAGCCGCGCACGGCCGCGGACCTGGTCGGTGCGGCGGCCTGGCGGGACAGCGAGGCGTGCGGTCTCACCCGGGAGTTCCTCGGGGCCGAGCACGCCATGGGGATACCGCTGCACTGGGCGGCCGGCACGGCCCGGGGGTTCGTGGTCTACCACGCGGAGGGCGACTTCTGCGCCACCGAGCGGCTCTACGCCAGGCGCGCGCAGCCGTTGCTCGCCGGACTCGACACCCACCTGCGGCTGGTGGCGCGCTGGCGGACCACGGTCGTGGACGGCGAGGAGCGGGCGGAGGAGCGGCGGCTGACGCCCCGGGAGACGACGGTGCTGCTGCTCCTGGCCGAGTCGCTGTCGGCGGTGGCGATCGGCCGCCGCCTCGGGATCTCGCCGCGGACGGTGCAGAAGCACGTGCAGCGGATCTACCGGAAGCTGGAGGTCACCGACCGCGTCGGGGCGGTGCTGCGGGCGCAGGCGACGGGGGTGCTGCCGGTGCCTCGGGGGTGACGACGCCGACCGCGGGCCGTCCGCCTGGCGGCCGGTGGTTCAGGGTCAGGCAGCGGGCGTGACGACGTCTTCGAGCGCGTGGGCGTAGCCGCGTAAGGCGACCTTCGCGGCGTCCGTGGCCGGTGAGTCGGGGCGCAGCAGGCGGGGGAGATGGGCCACGCGCCACATGCGGAAGGTGTCCTGGGGGACCCGTCGATCCGTGCGGCCCAGCAACAGGCCGGCTCTGCCGACCGCCTCGACGATGAGGCCGACGGCACGTTCGAGACCGGGGCCACGAACCCGGGCGGCGCCGACCAACGCGTGCATGAACTCGGTGAGTTGCAGGTCCGAGCCGGTGGCCACCATGCGTCGGACCACCGTGGGGTCGTCGATGTCCGGTGGAAACGCCTCGATGGCACCGGACCAGAGCATCAGGTACGCGGTGGTGGTCGCCACGTCACGGCGGTCCTCCCAGCCGGACTCCTCGAAGATGTCCATGGTCCCGGGCTGGAAGTCACCGATCTCTCGGACCAGTTCGAGTAGTCCGTCCAGGGTGTCGCGGTGCGCCGCCACGAAACGGGCGAGCGAGACATCCCGGAGAGGGCCGCTGTCGGAGGCTGCGACGGCACCCAGCTCCACGATTCCCCACAGCGGGCCGAAGATGTCGCGGGCGATCGTGGTTTCCGAGAACAAGGTGAATCCTCCGTCGTTGCGGCGACGTCATGCCCTTGTCAGAAGCGACCGGCGAAATTCTCCATGATGGCCTGGGGGGTGGGAAGTACGCCCGTGATGCCGTTGTTGATGGTGGCAAGACCCTCGACGGTGTCGACGAAGAACTCCGGCTGGTTGCCATTCGGTCCGCCCATCTGTCTGATCGAGTTCGCGAACTCCTCGGGCACTTGGACCCGCACGATGTGTCCTCCTCGCCCGTACCCGGTGGCGGCCCGGTTGAAGTCATCGGTCAGATAGACGCCGGGCGCGGGCGTGCCGGGACGCCTCGCGGCCTGCGAGACCTCCAACGCGAACTCCGTGCCCTGCCAGTTCATCGAACCGTGATAGAGGATCACATAGGGGGCGAGACCGAGTGGATCGACCGCTACCAGGGGATTGGGAACATATGTGCACGGGTTGGGGGCCGGCTCGAGGCCCAGCGGGTCGAGTGAGAGGTAACGCGCTGTCTCCGCGTCGTAGTACCGCCGCAGGTTGTATGCGAGGCCGGTCTCCGCGTCGTGGTACTGGCCTGGGAAACGAAGAGGTGTGAACGCGACGCTGTCGGCGGACCAGGCCGTGATTCCCCACAGGGTGGCCTGCGCCCGCCAGGCGACGTTTCCCTCCGCGTCGACCAGCTCGGTGGGCGTGCCCACCACGTCGCTGACGATCGCGAAGAACCTGGCGTCGATCTCCTCCTGGCCCGCCGCGGTGGTCAGCCGTTCGGACTGGGCGATCGGGCGCAGGCCGTCGTGTTCCCAGGTGAGGGTGACGGCGTGGGGCAGCGCCGACCCTTCGGTGGTCTGCTCGACCAGAGTGGCGTCATCCCAGGTGAACAGGGTTTCCTCGGCGACGGTCACGCCGTCCGCCGCCATCCGCAGCTTCGCGATTCGCCGGCCGAACGGGTCGTAGTGGTACCGCCAGTTGGTTCCGTCCGGTGTCACCACGGACGTCAGCCGGTCCTCCGCGTCCCACTGGTAGCGCCAGACTTCCGGCTTGCCGGAGAGCCGGGTCCGGCGACGCTCCACCATCCGACCGGCGGCATCGTGCTCGTAGCGCACGGTGCCGGCTCGGGTCACTCGGTTGCCGCGGTAGAGGCGCTCGCCACGCGGTTCAGGGGCGGAGGGGCCGGCGGGCCAGACAGCGCGGGTCTGGTTGCCCACGGCGTCGTAGGCGTAGGACTCGGACCAGCGGTCGGCCCGTACCCGCGTGATGCGGCCGGCCGCGTCGAGCGTGAACCGGGTTTCGCCACGGAGCGGGTCGACCGTGGCCCACGGCGCACCGTCCGACCGGAAGGAGTAGGAGCGAAGCCGGGCTGGCTCTCGGGTGCCGACGGAGAGCTCCTGTGCGGCCAGCCGCCCGGCCGGGTCCCACCTCTGGTGGAGAGCGACGTCGTCACCAATGCGCCGGCTGATCTCCTGGCCGGTGGCGTCTCGTTCGAAGGAGAGCACCAGGCCCTGGGTGGTGCTGAGGGTGGCGGGCCGACCCGCCGCGTCGTAGTGGTAGGTCGTTCGCGCGCCGGTCGGCGTACGGCGCGCGGTCCTGCGGCCGGTGGCGTCGTGGTCGAAGGCGATGGTGCGGCCGTTGAGCGTCTCGGCGACGACCCGGCCGAGAGCGTCCCGCTCCCATGCGACCTCGCAGTTCGGACCGACGGCGCGAACCGGGCGGCCTGTGTCGGCCGAGTAGGAGAAGGTGCTGGTCGCGCCGTCGACGTTCTTGGCCGCGATGCGCCCGACCTCGTCGTAGGCGTAAGTGACTCGCTGGCCGAGGGCGTTGGTGCGCGCGGTCAGTCGGCCGGTGGCGTCGTGTTCGTAGCTCACCAGGCGTCCGTCGAAGTCCCGCTCACTGACGAGCCGGCCGGCCGCGTCGTACCCGTATTCCCAGGTCCAGCCATGGGGACCGGTGACGCTGGTCAGCCGCAGCGCCGCGTCGTAGGCGAACTCGTAGCGCGCCCCGTCCGGGCCGGTGCGTGCCGTCAGCGCGTCGAAGTGGGTGTACTCGAAGGTGGAGTTGGCACCGATCGGATCCGTGTGGCGGACGCAGTTGCCCTCTGCGTCGTACTCCCATGTCTCCTCGGCGCCGTCCGGGCCCAGGCGGCGCGCGAGCTTGCCCTCGGCCGTCCACCACGTCCTGGTCACGGCCCCCAGCGCGTCCGTCACCTCGATCGGACGTCCGAAAGGGTCGTACCGGCGCTGGTTCCGGTGCCCCAGCGCGTCCGTGAGCTCGACGGGAAGCCCGGCCGGGTCACAGCGGACGCGCGTGGTGGCCCCGAGGGGGTCCGTGACGGAGAGCAGCCCTCCGTGCTCGTCAAGCTCGCAACGAGTCGTCGCGCCGGTGGGGTCGGTGATGGCGGTGCAGTTGCCGCGCTCGTCGAACGTGCGTGTCCAACGGCCACCGGGGGAGCTGAGGATCGCCGTGCGCGTGGAGTCGTCGTAGGTCGAACGGGCCCGTGTGCCATCGGGGTAGGTGACGGTCTCCGTCCGACCGAGCGGGTCATACCCGACGTGGGTGGTGCGGCCCAGGGCGTCCGTGTAGCTGGTCAGGCGGTGATGTTCGTCGTATGCGGTGCGGATGACGTTGCCGACGGGGTCGATCTCGGCGACCACGTCGTGGCGTGCGTCGATGACGTAGTGGCTGGTGGCGCCGTCAGCGGTGGTGAGGGTGGTGACGCGGGCGTCCGGCCAGTCGGGGTGGGCGCCGTCGTAGGCGATGGTGAGGGTGAGGTGGCCGGCTTCGCCGCCTTCGGCGACGCAGCGGTCGCGGTCGTCGTAGGTGTAGGCGTAGCTGCGGTCGTTCCGGTCGGTCCAGGACGTCACCCGCAGCCGCTCGTCGTAGGTGAACCGGAGCGGCTGGCCTGCGGGGTTGAGGACGGCGGTGAGGTTGCCCTCGGTGTATCCGTAGCGGCGGATCACGGTGTCGCCCAGGGCGAGGGCGGTGATGCGGCCGTGCTCGGTGGTGAGGGTGAGGTGGTAACCACCGGAGTGCCGGATGGCGGCGGGGGCACCGTCGGGGTCGTAGTCGATGTCGACCCGGTTGCCGTTGCGGTCCGATATGCCGAGGAGGCGGCAGTCGCCGTCCCCGTCGGGGCGGCGGAAGTGGCGGGTGTGGCCGGCGATGGGGTCGGTGAGCGTGTAGCCGCCGTCCTCCTCCCGGGTGAGCGGCCAGCGGGGGCCGGTCTCGGGCAGCACGGCGGCGCCGGGTTCCCCGGGGTGGGGGTAGGCGAGGATCATGCCGTCCTCGGCGAGGAACACCACGCCCTGCTCGTCGATTTCGAGGCGCTGGTCGAGGGTGGAGGCCCAGGAGGGGCCGAACCAGCGGCCGGCGAAGTAGCCGGACTGGACCCGGCGGGTGAAGGCGAACGGCAGCGTGCCGGGCAGGGTGACGTCGGTCTGCGGCAGGTACATGTGGCCGGTGGCCAGGTCGACCGGGTCGGTGCCGCCGCTGCGGATCATGGTGCGGGCGCGGGCGTAGGCCGACTGCATCCCGTCCACGAGCATCGTCCGGCCACGCGACGCCAGACCGCGCAGCCCCTGTGCCATGCCACGCAGGCCCATCGACCCGAGGGAACGCAGGCCGCGGGCGAGGCCGCCGAGGGTGGTGAGACCCTTCATGCCCGGGATGCAGTCGAGCGCCGCGAACGCCACGTCCCACAACGAGGCGCGGCCGTTGGCGTAGTCGTAGAGCGTGTCGGCGAGGACGACGAGGGCGGCGGCGAGGACGACCCAGGCGAGGGGTCCGCCGATGATCATGACGACGATGCCGAGGACGGCGACGACGACCTTGCAGACCTCTACTATCGTGTCCCAGTTCTCCGACACCCAGTGGACGGCGTCCTCCCACCACCGCCGGTTCTGGATGCCAGCGTCGGAGGCGGCGTCGACCTCGGAGGCACAGGCGCTGGCGGCCTCCTCCCGCATCGTCCTGGCGTCGAGGGCGAGTTGACGCGCGGCGGACAGCGCCTCCTCGGCGCTGGCGACGCGGGACTGGGCGGAGGAGGCGGCGCTCTGGGCCGCGTTGGCGTCCCGGGTGGCCGCGCGGACCTCCGCCTCGGACGGTGGCTCGACGTTCTCGCGTTCGCCCTCGCGCTCCAGGCGTTCGGCCTCGTCACCGGCCCGGGACACCCAGTCCTGCGCGTCGGATAACGCCGCCTGGGCTGAGGAGAGGTCGGCCTGCGCCGCGATCGCGCGGTCCAGGGCCCGGTCCGCCATGCCCTGCGCGGTCTCCAGCTTCGGCCAGTACGTCTGTAAGGCCTGGGCGGCCATGTCGTAGGAGGTCTGGAGTTTCTCCAAGTTGCCCGGCACGCCGTCGAACTCCGAGCGGAACGCCTCGGCCGACAGGCCGGCCCAGTCCATCACCGCCCGGTCCTCGGCCATCCCCCTGATGCGGCCGAGTGCCTCGCCCACGTCGTCCGCGAAGGTCTGTAACTCGTCGGCCAGTTGCCGGACCTCGTCCGGATCTCCTGGTGTCGGGTCGGAGTCCATGTCGACGGGACTCCAGTCGGAAGGTCGTGCCATGATCCGCCCCCCCGGGCCGCCTGATGATCATGTACCTGACGCTCTGTGAGACGAGGTTAGGGGGGGCCGGTCCTGTGCGCAATGGCGCACGTGTCGGCCGGCCGGCGCGACTGGGCGTGGCGCGTCAGCCGTTGGTGCCGTTCCCCCGGGGCAGGGTGACGGCCGCGCCCGCGCCGAGGAGGGCGCCGGTGAGGAAGGCGAGGCCGATCGTGCGGGCGCCGTAGCGCCGTTGGCGAGGGAGGGGTGGCGGAGGCGGCGCGGCCGGGCGGCGTCGCCTCGATGCCAGCCACCAGGCGTGTCGCCACTCCTCGGGGTCGCCGCCGCACGCCTCGACGAAGGCGAGCGTGACCTCCAGCGTCGGCAGCCGCCGTCCGCCCGCCGCGTCGGACAACGTCGTGACCGAGTAGTTGCAGCGGCGGGCCAGCTCCCGGTAGCTGGGGCTGCCCGCCGCGTGGCGTAACTCCCGCAGGCCGGCCGCGAATCGGGCGATCGGGCCGGTCGCAGGGTCCAAGGGTCTCTCGGGTCTGCCCATCGAACACCCCCTCTGACGGCGCGCCGCCCGGCGCCCGCGTTGTCCGAGCATTGTCATGCAGGCCGCCGAATAACAGCGCATTGTCGGCCTTTGTTCGACAACTCGACGTCCACGCTGGCCGGACAACGCCGCGTGCGTCCTGAATGGGAGCGACGAGGGCCACCTGGGCCCTCACGCCTGAAGGGAGACTCCGTGAAGAGAGCCTTACGGGCGGCGGCCGTGCTCGCCGCCGCCTCGGGCGGGCTGGTCGCCGTCGCCGCCGCCCCGGCGCAGTCCGCCGACGCCGAGCGCGGCACCTGCGTCGCCGTGCTGGCGAAGGGCGAGACCGACCCCGTCGACACCGCCTGCTTCCACGACTTCCGCGCCCTCGCCTCCTGGGTCACCGAAGGCGAGCTCACCGACGCCCCGCGGGAGGCGGCCGTCGCCGCCGAGGACGAGGCGCTCCAGGACGACCTGGCCGCGCTGGACGCCGTCGTCATCGGCGTCGAGTACGAGCACGAGTGGCTCGGCGGTGCGTCGATCACCGTGATCGGCGAGGACGGCCCCTGCACCGGCGAGCTCACGGACCTGGAGTACGCCGTCGTCAACGTCGGCTGGGAGTTCGCGCCTCCGCCCGGACAGGGCTTCCCGTGGTGGAACGACCGCGTCTCCTCGTTCACCACGGGCGGCAACTGCTGGTCCAACCACTTGGCCGACGAGGGCTTCGGCGGCCGCAACACCGGATTCGTGCCCATCCACAACCACCTCGGCGGCATGAACGACGAGACCACGTCCATCATCTGGAGCTGACCCGCCGGCCCCCGGCGCGGCGGGGTGGATCACGGGACGGGCGCCACGTGCAGCACCAGGGCCTCGGCGTCGTGGGCGACGACCGTGAGCCGCGAGCCGTAGGCGTCGGTCGACCCCCCGGTACCGGTCACCGTGGTCGGCCCCTGGCCGAGGCCGCTTCTCATCGAGCAACGCTGGTTACAGGCGATGGAGCCGCCGGCGGCGGACGGTTCGAAGACGAACGTGTACTCGTCGGCGCTCAGGGCCTCCAGGCGCACCGGAGCCTGCGGAAGCGGGACCGACTCGCCCGCGGTGACGCGGACTTCGCACCGGCCGTCCTCGCACGCTGCCAGGTCCGTGCCGTCCGCCGCCTCGGGGACGGTCGGCGCCGGCGGCACGTCGGCGGGGGACGGGCGTTCGGTCGTGGGTGAGGGATCGGGCGTCCCGGACGCCGGCTCGTCGCCGCCCGGTCGCGAGGTGGTCGGGGACGCGTCGGGCGAGGAGGTGCCGCAGCCGGCGAGAATGACGCTCACCGCCGCGCAGAGCAGCAACCCGCCGTAGAACCTCCGGGCCCGGGGCCGACCGCGCGGCGCGGTCGGGCGCGTCGGGCTGGTCAACGGGTCGCGCCGATCCATGATGTCCTCCCTCGACTCGGGTCGCGGCACGGTCACCCAACCACCCATGGCCCGGGAGGGGTCCCGGACCGGGTCGAGCCGTCACCACCGGCGAGCGGAAAACACCTGCGCCACTCCCGCCCCCGGCGGCACACTGCCCGGATGGATCTCGACTCCGACAAGGTGGCCGCCCTCTTCGGGCTGGGGCGGTCACGGGGCCCCTGGCGTCCGCTGGCCAACGGCGACCACCCCTCCGACAGCCGGGTGTTGACCACCGACCGGGGGCGGTGGGTGGTGCGGAGAGACCGGTTGCTCAGCGACTGGCATCGCAGGCACGCGTACCGCGTGCACCGCCTGGAGAGCGCGGCGTGGCAGGCGGGCATCCCGATGCCGCGGCCGGTCGAGCCTCCCGCCCCGGCCGTCGGGTACTGGCACAACCCGGCAGGCGAGACGCTGGTGCGGGTGAGTGGGTGGCTTGAGGGCCACGATCTGCGGCAGCCTGGCACGGTGTCTCCCGCGACCGTCGCGGAAGCGGCCGGGTGGGTGGGCGCCACGCTGGCCCGCGTCGCCCTGCTCGGCACCGAGGACGACGCCGGCCCCGACGACGAGCCCACGCCGCACCCCCTGGCGGACTGGCACGAGTGGGTCGCCGAGGCCGAGGTGAGCGGCCACCCGGTCGCCACGCCGGCCCGCGCCCTGCTCCCGCTCGTCGAGGAGGCGACGAGGCTGATCCAGGAGGCCCGGCGCGACGCTCCCCGCGCCGTCCTGGTGCACGGGGACACCTCCCGGGCCAACGTGCTGCGCACCCCCGGCGGGTACGCGCTGATCGACTGGGACGGCACCCGGGCGGACGTTCCCTGGTGGGAGGCGGTGAACGTCGCCTTCCGGTTCGCCACCCCGTTCAACGGCCCCACCGCCGACGGCGACCCCCGCGTGGTCCACCCGCTGATCACGGCATACCTGGACCAGGGAGGACCGGCCGGGCCCGCCGACGTCTCGGCGTTCGCCGGCATGCTGCGCAGCCAACTCGCCGTCATCGCCTGGTGCCTCTGGCTGGCGCTGGGCCACCGCGGCGCCGACCCCGAACGCCGCGACTTCGGACTGCGCATCGTGACCTCGGCCGCGGCGGAGATGCCACGGGTGATGCGCGCCCTGGACGGCTGGGCTGACCTCCTGCGATGAGCGGCGAACGGTGGCTCAGCGCTCGCGCACCGTCCAGGACGGCGAGGCGGGGTCGGGCGCCGGCCGTACCGTCCAGGTGGAGCGGTCCGCGTCCTCGTCCCAGTACGGGACGTCCCCGTAGTACAGGCCGTACGCCCAGTGTTCCGGCAGCTCGTGGCAGATGATGTCGGGGTACGGGGCGAACTCCTGGTCCTTGAACGCCTCGTTGACCCGGGCCACGGCCTCCGGGTAGCCGATGGCGAACTCGTCGACCATGAACTCGGCGATCTCGCGGAAGTACTCCTGCATCTCGGGGTCGTCGGTCGCCATGAGGAAGTCCCCCACGGGTGGCCTCCGGGTCACGGCAGGAGCGAGCGGTTGAAGAGGCTGGCCACCTCGGGCGAGAAGACGGCGATCTGGTGGCCCCCGAAGACGGGGTCGGCACCGCGTCTGAGGAAGGGGCCGACGTTCATCAGCATGGGCCCTTCGACCAGGTCGTAGTCGTGCATCGCGCCGCCGTTCCTGTGGTGCCGGATGAAGTCCGCCAGCTCGGAGCTCGGCCCGTCGAAGACGCGCCGGTTGAAGCTCGTCAGCTCATTCTGCGGCACCCGGAAGTGCAGCACCTCCGCGACATCGCCGTTGCGGCCGGCCAGTCGGTTGGCCCACTGGCGGGCCTGGGCCAGGTCGTTGGTCACGTAGAAGCCGCCGCGCCCGAAGTCCATGGCCCGCATGCTGTACGTCAGGTTGATGCCCGCCGTGCGAATGTTCCGGGCGGCCGCGCCGAACGTACCGTGGAAGAGGGCGAGTTGGCAGCCGAGGAGGCCGAGCGGGTCGGCCCACACATGCGGGTTGTGGGGGTAGGCCCGCGGGTTGGGGCCCGGGCCGAGACCCAGCGGGTCCGGGGTGAGGTAGCGGGCGGTCTCGGGGTCGTAGTAGCGGTGGACGTTCTGGTGGAGGCCGGTCTCCGCGTCGTGGTACTGGCCGGGGAAGCGCAGCGGGATGTCCGGCGCGCCGGGTGGGGTGGGCGAGGCCGCGCCCCACAGCGTGACGCGCGGCTCCCACACGATCTCGCCGTCGTCGTCGACCAGCTGCGTCGGGGCGCCGACGAGGTCGGTGACGATGGCGAGGAACCGCCGGTCGTACTCGGCCTGTTCAAGGTCGTCGCCCGCCGCGCGGCCCTCGATCTGCAGGACGGGGTGGTGGCCGCGGTACTCCCAGGTGGTGCTCGACGTGGCCCGCAGCTCGGCGTCGACACCCAGCCGCTCGACCAGGATCGTCCCCGACCAGACGAACTCGGTGCGCTCGGCGACGCTCCCGTCCGGGGCGAGGCGGCTCTTGGCGACGCGCCGGCCGAGCGGGTCGTAGCGGTACTCCCAGCGGGTCCCGTCGGGTGTGGTGACGGCGGTGAGCCGGTCCTCGGCGTCCCACTCGTACCGCCAGGTGTCGGCCTCCTTCGCCAGTCCGGTCCCGCGCCGGACGACGAGCCGCCCCGCGGCGTCGTACTCGTACCGGCGGTGCCCGGCGCGGACGACCCTGGTGCCCTCGTACTGCCGCCCGCCGGTGGACGCGGCCGCGCCCGCCCCGGCGGGCCAGTGCGCGTCGGTCTGGTTCCCCGCGGTGTCGTAGGCGTAGGACTCCTCCCACCCCGGGGCGTTCAGCGAGGTGACCCGGCCCGCCCCGTCGAGCCGGATCTCGGTGTGCCCGGTGAGCGAGTCGGTGATGCCGCTCGGGTGGCCGTCGGCGCGGTAGGCGTAGGAGCGGCGGCGCGGTTCCCGGGCGCCGTGCCGGACGGTCAGCTCGGCCAGGCCGCCGCCGGGGCGCCAGCGGGACGCGACGCGCAGCCCGGGGCCGACGCGGCGCTCGACCTCGCGGCCGAGGGCGTCGTGTACGAACTCGACCGCGTGGCCCGCGCTCAGCAGTCGGGTGGACCGCCCGTCGTCGGTGTAGGACCAGGTGCTGGTCACGCCGCCCGGCGTGTGGCGCCGGGTGACCCTGCCGCGCGGGTCGTACTCGTAGGCGAGGGCCCGCCCGTCGCGGATCTCGGCGAGGACCCGGCCGAGGGGGTCGCGCTCGTAGCGGACCTCGGTGTGGTCGCTGGCGGCGCGGACCAGCCGCCCCGACGCGTCGTACTCGAAGACGCTGCGCGCGCCGTCGCTGTCCTTGCCGACGATCCGGCCCACCGGGTCCCGGTGGTACGCGACGTGTTGGCCCACCGCGTTGGTACGCCCGGTCAGCCGGCCCGCCGCGTCGTAGGCGTAGGCCAGGGCGTGGCCGTCGAAGTCGTGCTCGGCGACCAGGTTCCCCGCGGCGTCGTAGGCGTAGCGCCAGGTCGCGCCCGTCGAGTCGGTGACGGTCAGCGGCCGGCACTCGGTGTCCCACGTGTGGCGCGACCGCAGGCCGTGGGCGTTGGTCCTGGCCGTGAGCAGGCCGAACGGACCGTACTCGTTGGTCACCGTCGCGCCCGTGGGGTCGGTGTACCGGAGGCAGTTGCCCTCGCCGTCCCACTCCCAGCTCTCCTCGGCCCCGTCCGGGCTCCGGTGCCGGGCGGGCTTGCCCTCGGGCGTCCACTCCGTCTCGTCGACGCCGCCCTCGGGGTCGGTCACCCGGGTGACGCGGCCGAAGTGGTCGTACCGGTACCGGGTGACGCCGCCGTCCGGGTCCCGCACGGTGACCGGCAGCCCCAGGGGGTCGCACTCGATGGTGACGGTGTCGCCCCCGGCGTCGGTGACGGCGGCCGGGCCGCCCCGCTCGTCGTAGCGGTAGCGGGTGACCCGGCCCAGCGGGTCGGTCTCCGCGGTGCGGCTGCCACGCTCGTCGTACTCCCACCGCCAGGTGCGGCCGTCCGGCTCGGTCACGGCGAGGGGGAGGCCGGACGCGTCGTGTTCCACGGTCAGCCGTGAGCCGTCGGGGCGGACGACGGTCGTCGTGTTCCCGTGCGCGTCGTACTCGTGGCGGGTGGTGTTCCCCAGCGGGTCGGTGACGGTCAGCGGCCGGTCGTAGCGGTCGAACGTCCGGTGGGTGACGTGGCCCAGCGGGTCGGTCTCCGCGGCCAGCTGGTAGCAGTCGTCGAACTGGTAGGCCGTCGTGTGGCCGAGCGAGTCCGTGAACAGCGTGCGCCGGTTCTCCGGGTCGTAGTCGATCCGGCTGTCGAGGAACCCGCCCGCCCCCTCGGTGCCGACGCAGCGGCCCTCCGGGCTGTAGGCGTACCGGTACCAGCCGTCGTTCCGGTCCCGCCAGCCGGTGATCCGCCCCAGCTCGTCGTGGCTGATCCGCTGCGGCGCGCCGGAGGAGTCGCGGATCGCGGCCAGGCGTCCCGCCTCGTCGTACTCGTAGCGCCTGAGCACCGGTTGCTCGGGGTCGCTCAGCAGCCGCAGCTCACTGACGCGGTGCGCCACGGTCGCGATCCCGACGCGGTGGCCGCCGTCGTGGACGAGCGCGGTCGGGTCGCCGTGCGCGCCGTACTCGACGCGCACCCGGTTGGCGTGGCGGTCGCCGATCTCGGTGAGCGGCAGTTCGGGGCCCGGCCGGCCGGCGACGGGGCGGAAGGACAGCGTCAGGCCCGCCTCCCGCTGGTGGACGGTGAGCGCCGCGCCGGGCTCGCCCGACCAGGAGAGCTCCCAGCGCGGGCCCTCGACCGGCAGCACCGGCTCGCCGGGGATGGGACGCGGGTAGTGCAGCGTCATCCCGTCCTCCGCGTGGAGGCGGACGCCGTCGTCGGCGAGCACCAGTCGCTGGTCGAGGGTGCTGGTCCAGGACGGGCCGAACAGCCGGCCCGTGGTGACGGACGTCCGGTGGTGGCGGGAGAGGACGAGGGGCAGCACGCCGGGCAGTTCGACGTCCGTGGCGGACATGACCATGTCCCCGGTGGCCATGTCGACCGGGTCGGAGCGGCAGAACAGCGCGGACATGATCCGGCCGCTCCCGCGGAACCCCTGGGCGAGGCCGCGCACGCCGGCGGTCAGGCCGTGGAGTCCGGTGCTCGCCAGGCCACGGATGCCGCGGGCCAGGCCGCCGAGGGTGGTGAGGCCGCGCATGCCGGGGATGCAGTCGAGGGCGGCGAAGGCGACGTCCCACAGCGACGCCTCGCCGTTCGCGAACTTGATGAGGGTGTCGGCGAGGACGACGACGGCGGCGGCGAGGACGACCCAGGCGATCGGCCCGCCGATGATCAGCGCGATGACGCCGAGGACGGCGACGACGACCTTGCAGATGGCGACGATGGTGTCCCAGGCGTCCTGGACCCACCGGACGAGGTTCTCCCACCAACTGCGGTTCTGGATACCGGCGTCCGAGGCGGCGTCGATGTCGTCGGCGCAGACCCGGGCCGCCTCCTCCCGCATCTCCCTGGCCTGCTGGGCCAACGCCCGTGCGGCCGTGAGGCGTTCCTCGGCGTCGTCGACGCGGCCCTGGGCGGACGAGGCGGCCTCGCCGGCGGCGGTGGCGTCGCGGGCGGCGGCGCGGACCTCGGCCTCCGATGGCGGTTCCACGCCCTCGCGTTCGCCCGCCTCCTGTAACCGCTCTGCCTCGTCGCCGGCCCGGGACACCCAGTCCTGGGCGTCGGTCAACGCGGCCTGGGCGGTGGACAGGTCGGCCTGGGCGGCGATCGCCCGGTCCAGGGCCCGGTCGGCCATGCCCTGCGCGGTCTCCAGCTTCGGCCAGTACGTCTGGAGGGCCTGGGCCGCCATGTCGTAGGAGGTCTGCAGCTTCTGGAGATTGCCGGGGACCCCGTCGAACTCCGAGCGGAAGCGCTCCGCCGAAAGGCCCGCCCAGTCCTGGACGGCACGGTCCTCGGCCATGCCACGGATGCGGCCCAGCGCCTCGCCGACGTCGTCCGCGAAGGTCTGTAACTCGTCCGCGAGTTCGCGGACCTCGTCCGGACTACCGGGCGTCGGGTCGGAGTCCATGTCGACGGGACTCCAGTCGGCCGGTCGCGCCACGGTCTGCCCCCCAGGGCCGTCTCAAGATGGTGCGCCTGACGGTTCGTCACACAACGGTAGGCTCAGCCGTCTCCTCCGGCAATGGCGCCTCAGCCCCGGAAAGCCGGTGGCCGGCGCGCGGGCGTGGCCGGTAGCTTCTGGCAGATGACGACCACCACCGTGACCAACGACGAGCTCATCGCGGCGGCCGCCGCCGTGCTGCATCCGCACCGGGTGGGGGACCGGCTCTTCGGGGACGTCGCCACGGTGCTGGTCACCGAGGCCGGCAACCGTTACTCGGGGGTGTGTATCGACACCCCCTGCGGGATGGGCTTCTGCGCGGATCACGCGGCGATCGCCGCGATGGTCACGGCCCGCGAGTACCGCATCGCGAAGATCGTCGCCGTGTGGCGGCGCGAGGAGGACGGCGCGCTGCACGTGCTGCCGCCCTGCGGGCGCTGCCGCGAGTTCATCCGCCAGGTCGACCCGGCCAACATCGCCACCGAGGTGGTCCTCGGCCGGGACCGGTCGGCGACGCTCGCGGAGTTGCTGCCGGCCCACGAGTGGCCGAGCCCGCTGGACTGACCGTGCCGGACCGAGTCCTCGGCCACGTCGAGGCGATCGCGGCGACCCTGGTCGCCGGGCGCCTCGACCTGGTCGGCGTCTACCTGCACGGCTCCGCCGTCCTCGGCGGCTTCGACCCGGCGCGCAGCGATGTCGACGTGCTCGCGGTGGTGGCGGGACCGGAGGGCGAGTCCGCGCAACGGCGGACGGGCGAGGCGATCGCCGCGACGGGGGCGCGATGCCCGGGCGCCGGCCTGGAGCTGAGCGTCCTCACAGCCGCGACCGCGCGCGAGCTCGGCGACTGCCCGTTCGAGGTGCACGTCAACACGACCGGCGCCGAGCCCGTGATCGTGCCCGGTGCCGGCGCGGGCGGCGACCCCGATCTCGTGCTGCACGCCGCCGTCTGCCGGGAGTTCGGCCGCGCCGTGCTCGGCCCGCCGCCGGGCGAGGTCTTCGGCCGGCCGCCCCGTCAGCGGATCCTCGCGGCGATGGTGGCCGACCTGCGGTGGGCGATCGACGGGGGCCACGCCGCCTACGCCGTGCTCAACGCCTGCCGGGCGGCGCGGTTCGCCGAGGAGGGCAGGATCTGCTCCAAACTCGACGGCGCCCACTGGTACCTGGCCCGCCACCCGGACGACGCCACGGTGACCGCGGCGCTGGCACGGCACCTCGGTGGTGGCCCGGGCCCGAGCGGCGAACGGGCGCGCGCGTTCGTCGAGGGAAGCGGCATCAGTGGGTGGGCCGAGCAGGGGGGATGAGGGACATGGGAGACGGCGAGAAGAAGGTCTACGTGCTGCCGCGGGCGGCCACCGGTTTCCACCGGCCGAAGGACGGGCCGCCCCCCAGGACCGATCTCCGGCCGTTCCGCACCGGGCTCCACGCGGTCGCCCGCGCCGTCGGGGGCAGGGTGGGGGAGCTGGAGGAGATGAGCCATCCGCGCACCTTCCACGTCGCCTCGATCGTGGAAAACACCGGCGAGCGCGTGGTCCTGTGCCACGCGTACCACCCCTGGATCGCGTTCACCGACGTGCGGCGGGAGTGGTACACCGACCAGTTCCTCGCTCCGCCGCCGTGGGCCGACACCTTCACCCACCTGGGGTTCGAGGTGCTGGGCCTCGACCGGCTCAACCTGCCGCTCTCCGACGTCGACACCTCGGTGCTGAGCCACGGCGAACGGTGTGAGGTGCGGTTCTACCGCATCGACACGCTCGGCGGCGTCCTCTTCAACGGCTGGGACTGAACGGCGGCGGCGCGCCGACGCGGGAACCGCTCAGGCCAGGGACTCGAAGTAGGCCTGCTGGGCGGGGTAGTAGTCCGCGAAGTCGGGCCGGGGCTCGCCCGTGTGCGCGGCGGTGAGCATGTCCAGGTAGTACTCCCAGCCGGGACCGGTCGCCCCGAGGTGCTCGGTGGAGGTGAGATGGTGGACGAGGCGGAGCTCCGTCGTGCCGTCGGTCTCGGTCAGCAGCAACTCCATCAACCAGGATCCGGCCTCGTCCTCGGTTGAGACGGCGAGCCGCCGCGGCGGCTCACAGGACTCGATCCGCATGGGGTACCAGGGCGCCGACTCCTCGAACATCATCCGCACCTCGATGGTGCGGCCGGGCCCCGCCTCGCCGCGCCAGGGGCCGAACCAGCGGGCGGTGCGCTCGGGCTCCGTGACGCTGGCCCAGACGTCGACGGCGGGGGCCCGGTAGGTGCGGGTGAGGATCAGGTCGTGTCCCGTGGGCGTGGGTACGAGCCGTCCGGTGGGGGCAGGGGTCATGCGCTGTCTTCCTCTCTGCGGTGGCGCGGGGCGTCTGCCGACTCGACCCGGGTCCGGTCCCGGCGGGTGCGGTGGACCTCGGTGTCCAGGGCCGCCAGGCGCTGCGACCAGTCGGGCCGTTCGGCCTCGAACTGGGCGAGCCAGGTGGCGAGTCGACCCAGGCGGGAGGGGGCGAGCGAGTAGCGCCGGTGGCGTCCGACCTGCTCGTCCCGGACCAGGCCGCTCTCGCGCAGCACGCGCAGATGACGGCTCACCGCGGGCCGGCTGATGGTGAACCGCGCGGCTATGTCCCCCGCCGTCAGGGGGGCGTGGCGCAACATGACCAGGATCTCCCGGCGCACCGGATCGGCGACGGCATCCGCCACCGCGCTCAGCTCGTCCACGTGTGAAGCGTAACCCACTGGTTACGCGTCGGGTGGCCGAGCGGGCGCCTTCGTCACGGAGACGGTGCGGTTCTGTGACCTCCCTGTCGATCCGTCATCGGCTACTCGCGAGTAAGGTCCGTTTGCGAATGTGCAGTTGGGATCAGTACTCGCGGAGGGGGAGGCCATGAGGGGCAAGACGTAGTTGCTGGGCGGGATCGCCGCCGAGGGCTACTTCCTGGCCGCCGAGCACCAGGACACGGAGATCTGGCTCAGGGAGACCGAAGCCGCCGGTGGCCAGCGGCAGATGGCCTTCGAGACGGTGGGCGGCCCGGTGGGCTGCGGCGACACCGGGCCGCTCGTCGACCCCTCGATCGACACACCTGACACGCCGAACGGCCACTACGTCGAGTGCAACGTCGCGTCGGAGGGCGACTCGCTGATGCTGGCGCTCGTTCCCCTGGACACCCACTCGGGGAACGCGCAGTTGGAGAGCGGCGAAGAGGTGCCGATCGAGGTCTATGACATCCCGAGGGACGACTGGCCCGCGAGTCTCGCCGTGGCGACCGCGCGTTCCGACGACGGCTTCAGGCCGATCGTCACGGACCTGGAGTAGGGGACGGGGCCTATCCCCGGAACGCGACGAGCCAGGGCCTGGTCAGCGTCTCGGTGTAGGTGTGGTGCGTGGGATGGGCGGCGGCGTGCCGCAGTTGCCAGTCCTGCACCCGGCCGAACTCCACACAGCGGGGTGAGCGTTGGCCGCACGTGTCACACCGCATGCGGTGGGTCAACGGCGGCGCGTCGGCCGCGCGGTTCGGCTCGCTGACGAGGAGGGACCGGCCGAGTACCGGGTAACCGCCCAGCGTGTGGCGGCGGTTGCGGTCGCTGATGGCGTTGGCCTGCCGTAGCAGGGAGCCGAGCAACGGCCGCCGGTCCGGCGCCATCACGCGCACCCCCGCAGCACGGACGCCAGCTTGCGGACCATCGCGAGGTTGCAGCAACCGAGGTCCACGAGGGGCCGGTTGGCCTCCGCGGTGCAGGACGCGAGGTCGACGCGGAGCGAGGGCAGGACGACGCCGAGCGTCTCCAACGCCTGCCGCAGCTCTTCGGCGGCCGATTCCGCGTCCCTGAGCCGTTCGGCGGTGGTGGTGGCGGCCATGGGGGTCTCTCCTTCGGGTTCGCTTTCACGGAAAGTGTCACCAGCATGACGCTCCGGAAGTAGCGTGAGGAGCCCTACGGCGTTGCTCACGCGACAGGCAATCGAAGGAGTGGCCGATGGACCAGCGGCACGGCGATGTGATCCCCCCTCTGACCCCCCGAGGCCTCCTCGGCTACGAGGCCCGCCGCCTCCGCGAGGACGCGAAGCTGTCCCTCGCGGACGTGGCGAGGATCGCCGCGTGCGACAAGACGTACCTCAGCCGAGTCGAACGCGCGGAGAAGTTCCCCAGCGAGATCTTCATCGCGGCCGTGGACACCGCGCTGGGCGCGGGCGGCCTCCTCAACCGGCTGTGGGAGGCCGCGTACAACAGTACGTTCCCCGACTATGTGCGGCGCTTCATGGAGTTGGAAGCCAAAGCCGTCAAGATGCACAAGTACATGGCGCACGCTGTACCGGGCCTGTGGCAGACCGAGCATTACGCCCGCGCGGTCATTCGGTCGGCCAATCCCAACGCGACGGCTGAGTTCGTGGAGGAGATGGTTGTCGCCCGACTGGCCCGGCAGCGGATCCTGAACCGCCCGAAGCCGCCGTTGCTCTGGGTGGTGCTGGACGAAGCCGTACTGCGGCGCCCGATCGGAGGCGCACAGGTCATGGCCGCTCAGCTGTCCGCCGTGGTCAAGATGGCTGGGCAACCGAACACGGTCGTTCAGGTGTTGCCGTTCGGCGCCGGGGAACATCCCACTCTGGGAGGTTCCTTGACCATGCTCTCGTTCACTGACGACCACGATGTCGCCTACGTCGAGGGCGTGCAGACCGGTCAGCTCATGGAGGCGAGGGACACCGTCGCTGAGTACGGGCTCGGCTACGATCTGGTCCGGGCGAAGGCGCTCTCCCCCGACGCGTCCATCGACATGGTCCGGCAAGTAGCAGAGGAGTATCGGCAATGCGCAGCTCCGAGCCAGTAAACGCCCGGTGGCGGAAGTCGAGCTACAGCAACGGGAACGGCGACTGTGTCGAGGTGGCCGATGTCGTGTCCGGCGTGCTGCCGGTCCGAGACAGCAAGGCTCCGGTCGGCGAGGTGATCACGGTAGCTCCCGCCGCGTGGAACGCGTTCCTGCGGCACGTCGCTGAGTCGTGAGCTCTGTGATCGAAGAGTTGGTTCGGTGGCGGAAGCCGAGTCACAGCAATGCCAATGGTGATTGCGTCGAAGTGAGCGAGCGGCCGCTGTCGGAGCCGAACGGTCCCTGGCGCAAGTCCAGCCGCAGCAACGACAACGGTGACTGCGTCGAGGTCGCCGACGGCCTGCCCGGCATACTTCCCGTCAGGGACAGCAAGGTTCCCGCCGGCCAGGTGGTGACGTTCTCCGTGCCCGCGTGGAGCGCGTTCCTCACCGGCCTCAAAGAATCGTGAGCTGCGTCGGCTCCGGCTCCGCCGGAATCCGCTCCGGCGGAGCCGGGACCGGTTCTCGTAGGTTCCGGTGCGCGCCCGGTCTGGCCGCCGGGCCGATCCCGTACTCGGCCGCCAGTTCGTGGACCTGGCCGGTGATGCGCCGCTGGTACCACTTCGGTGCGTACGCACCGGCCGCGTACATCACCTCGTAGTTGCGGACGAGCCTCGGGTGGTGCGTGGCGAGCCACCGCATGAACCACTCCCGCGCGCCCGGCCGTAGGTGGAGCGCCAGTGGTGTCACCGAGTTCGCGCCGGCCGCCGCGATGGCGCGGACGGTTTCCCGTAGCTGCGCGGGTGAGTCCGTCAGGTAGGGGATGACCGGCGCCATCAGGACCCCGCACGGGATGCCGACGGCCGTCAGTCGGCGCACCACGTCCAGGCGCCGTTCCGGCGCCGGCGTGCCGGGTTCGATCGTGCGCCACATCGTCGGGTCGACGAAGCCCACCGAGACCGAGATGCCTACGTCCGTCACGGCCGCCGCCTGCCGCAGCAGCTCCAGGTCGCGCAGGATCAGCGTGCCCTTGGTGAGGATCGAGAACGGGTTGGCGTAGTCGCGGAGCGCGCCGATGATGCCGGGCATCAACCGATATCTCCCCTCCGCCCGCTGGTAACAGTCGACGTTGGTGCCCATCGCGATGTGGTCGCCCTGCCAGCGCCGGGAGGCCAGCTCGCGCCGCAGCAGGTCCGGCGCGTTGACCTTCACCACGATCTGGGTGTCGAAGCCGATCCCGGTGTCCAGGTCCAGATAGCTGTGTGTCTTGCGGGCGAAGCAGTACACACACGCGTGGCTGCATCCCCGATACGGGTTGATCGTCCATTCGAAGGGCATCCGGGAGGCCCCCGGCACCCGGTTGACGATGGACCGGGCCCGCACCTCGTGGAACGTGATGCCACGGAACTCGGGGGTGTCGAACGTCCTGGTCACGACGTCCGTGCCGAACAGTGCCGGGGTCGCCGACGCCGCAGGGCCCTCACTCAGGTTGTTCCAGCGCATGGGGCTCTCCTCCCGCTCGTCCCGGTATTAGGACACACGTTCGAATAGGCGGTGTCAAGCCAGATTTGGGCCCCGGACGCCGGGGGTGATTGGCTTTCCGCTCAAGTCCCTACGACGGCAGGAGCATTGACATGGCGTTGCTCGAAGTGGTTACGCAGCGTGACATCGCTGCGGAGCCGAACGACGTGTTCGACGCGATCGCGGACTACCAGGACGTGCATCCGCGACTGCTCACCGAGCACTTCTCGGAGTACGAGGTGCGGGACGGCGGCGACGGCGAGGGGACCGTGCTCCACGTCCGTTTCGCGGCCACGTCGCGGCGGGTTCGTGAGCTCCTGCTCGACATCACCGAGCCCGAGGACAACACGCTGGTCGAGAAGGACCGCAACTCCACCCTCGTCACCACGTGGACGGTCACGCCGAGTGACGGCGGCGCGGGGGCGCACGTGAGGGTGCGCACCACCTGGGAGGGCGCGGGCGGCGTCGGCGGCTTCTTCGAGCGCCGCTTCGCGCCGCGCGCGCTGGCCGGAATCTACGACCGGATTCTGGCCAACCTCGCCCGCGAGATGGAGAAGGGCGAGTAGCCGCACCCCGCGTCCCCCGGGCGCCCCGCCCCCGAGCGTTCCGCCGCCGTTCGTCTTCCGTTCGCGCAACCCAAGGGCCGTGGCGGGAGTCGAACGGGTGGACAGGCTCAATGGGGAAATGAGGGGGAATCATGCGAAAGGTGCTTGTCGTCCTGGGGGCGGGCATGCTCGCCGGGGCGGGACTCGGGGCGAGCCCCGCGTCGGCGGCCACCGGGGCCACCGTCTACGCCGTGGGCAACACGGCCCACTACACGGCGGGCGGCGGTCAGGCCAACGACGTGGCCGTCACGCAGGTCGCCAGTGCCGACGTAGGCGACCAGTGGCTGTACGTCTTCAACGACGTGTTCCCGATCGACCCGGGACAGGGCTGCTTCCGGCCCGAGGAGGTCGACCCGACCGTGGTCGCCTGCCACATCGCCGACAGCGGCGACATCCCGTATGTGGGTCTCGACCTCGGTGACGGGGACGACGAGGCGGCGGTCCGCACCACCGGCATCGGCTACGTGTTCGGCGGAACCGGCGACGACACCCTCCACGCCGCGAGCACGGGCCACGAAGTCCAGGGTGGCGCCGGGGACGACTCGCTCACCGGCGCCTACAACCAGTACGGCGGCTCGGGGAACGACACCCTCCTCCCGAGCCCGGGCGGTTGGGGCTACGGCGGCGAGGGAAACGACACGCTCGTCGGCAACGCCGGGGACGAGCGCCTGTACGGCGGGCCCGGGAACGACGTGATCTACGGCCAGGACGGGGACGACGTCGCCTACGGGGACGCCGGCGAGGACGAGATCCACGGCGGCACGGGCAACGACGAGCTGCACGGCGGCGCCGACGACGACCTCGTCTTCGGGAACAGCGGCGACGACCGGCTCTACGGCGAGGGGGGCACCGACGAGCTCTCCGGCGGCGCCGGGAACAACGTGATCCGCCAGGACTGACCCGAGCGCGCCGCGGGGCCGGTCCGGGGGGTCGGCCCCGCGGCGCGGTGACGGATCCGCGGGCGGCTAGGATCGCGCGGCGGGGACTGCTCCGAATGAGGGAGAACGAGATGGGGCGTGGCCTGAAGACGGCAGTGCGGGTCGGGATGGCGATATTCGCGCTGGCCGGCTGCGTCCTGGTGGTGGACGAGGTGCTCGGGGGCCGCTACCTGCGGGCGCTCGCGGTGGCCGTGCTGACCGTCGCCCTGCTCCTGATGGGCCGCACCGCCTTCCGCTCGGCGAGTTGACGGAGAGCTGACGGAGGGGTTCGACCGGCGACCGGCCGAACCCCCTGGGCTCAGTCGCGGGCCAGCAGCTCCAGCGTGTCGACCACGCGGTTGGAGAAGCCCCACTCGTTGTCGTACCAGGCGACGACCTTGACGTGCCGGCCTTCGACCCGGGTGAGGGCGGAGTCGAAGATCGAGGACGCGGGGTTCCCGGTGATGTCGCTGGAGACCAGCGGCGCCTCCGAGTACTCGAGGACGCCCTTCAATCGGCCCTCGGCGGCGGTGCGGTAGGCCGCGAGCACCTCGTCCCTGGTCACCTCGCGGGAGACCGTGGTGTTCAGCTCCACGATCGAGCCCACCGGGACCGGCACGCGGATCGAGTCGCCGGACAGCTTGCCGTCGAGGTTCGGCAGCACCAGGCCGATGGCCTTGGCGGCGCCGGTGGTGGTGGGCACGATGTTCACGCCGGCGGCGCGGGCCCGGCGCAGGTCGCGGTGCGGGCCGTCCTGGAGGTTCTGCTCCTGGGTGTAGGCGTGCACCGTGGTCATGAAGCCGTGCTCGATGCCGGCCAGGTCGTCCAGCACGGAGGCCAGCGGGGCGAGCGCGTTGGTGGTGCACGACGCGTTCGAGACGACCGTGTGCCGGGCCGGGTCGTAGACCTCGGTGTTGACGCCGTAGGCCAGCGTGACGTCGGCGCCGGCCGAGGGGGCGCTCACCAGCACGCGCCTGGCGCCCGCGTCGAGGTGCGCGCGGGCGGCGTCCGCCGCGGTGAAGCGGCCGGTGGACTCCAGCGCGATGTCGACGCCGAGCTCCGCCCACGGCAGCTTCGCCGGCTCGCGCTCGGCGAGCACCCGGACGCGACGGCCGTCGATCACCAGGTCGGTGCCGTCGACCGAGACGGAACGGTCGAGCTGGCCGAGCGAGCTGTCGTAGGCGAGCAGGTGCGCCAGGGTCTCCGGGGCGGTGAGGTCGTTGACGGCGACCACCTCGAGCTCGCTGTCCCGGGCGAGCAGGGCGCGGAAGGTGCTGCGGCCGATGCGGCCGAAGCCGTTGACGGCGATGCGGGTCATTGCGGGTTCCTTTCGACTCACCCCCCATGCTCGGCGGCGGCGCGCCGGGCCGCCACTGGCTCGAACGACAGCGTGCGCAAGGATCTCGCCAGGAGTGGCTCACGCCGAGAAGGTGTGCCGGTACTCGGTCGGTGAGGTGCCGAGGATGCGCTGGAAGTGCAGGCGCAGGTTGGCGCCGGTGCCGAGGCCGACGCGGGTGGCGATCTGTTCCACGCCCAGGTCGGTGCGTTCCAGCAGCTCGCGCGCCAGGTCCACCCGGGCCCGCAGCACCCACTGCATCGGCGTGTAGCCGGTGTCCTCGACGAACCGCCGGGAGAAGGTGCGCGCCGAGACGCGCGCGTGGCTGGCCAGCGTCTGGAGGGTCAGCGGCTCGTCGAGGTGTGCCAGGGCCCACTCGCGGGTGTCGGCGAACAGATCGCCCAGCGGCTCCGGCACGCTGCGGGGCACGTACTGGGCCTGGCCGCCGCTGCGGTACGGCGCCGCCACGAGACGCCGCGCCACGCGGTTGGAGAGCCCGACGCCGTGGTCGCGGCGCACCAGATGCAGGCACAGGTCGATGCCGGAGGCGGCGCCCGCCGACGTCAGCACCTCGCCCTCGTCGACGAACAGAACGTTCTCGTCCACCCGCACCCGAGGATGCCGCTCGGCGAGCGCTCGCGTGTAGTGCCAGTGGGTCGTCGCCCGCCTGCCGTCGAGCAGGCCGGTCGCCGCCAGCGCGAACGCGCCCGTGGAGATCGCCGCGAGCCGGGTGCCGCGCTCGTGGGCGGCGAGCAGCGCGTCGACGACGGCCGCCGGCGGCTCGGTGGTCGCCGGCTCCCGGTAGCCGGGGATGAAGACGGTGTCGGCGTGCTCGAAGGCGTCGAGGCCCTCGGCCACGTGGTACGAGAGGCCGTCGCCGCCGGTCACCGGGCCCGGCGCGGCGCCGCACACCCGCACCTCGTAGGGCATGCTCGGCCGGTTGGCGAACACCTGCGCCGGGATGCCGACGTCGAGCGGCTTCGCGCCGTCCAGCACCAGCACGGCGACCCGATGGTTGATCCGACTCATCGGACCTTCCTACCGCACCTCGGTGGTGGTGCGACGGTAGGTCGAGCGGCGGTCGACGATGTCGGCCGCGCGGTCGCCGTAGACGTTGCGGAGGATGCCGGGCTCGCGCAGGAACGCGTGCGGGAAGCCGAGCGGCACCGCGCTCACCCGGTCCAGGCGCTCCAGCGCGTCCGCGTCGAGCTCGACGTCCAGGCAGGCGAGGTTGTCCGCGAGCTGGCTCTCCCGGGTGGCGGAGACGATCGGGATCACGTTGCCCGGCTGGGCGCGCAGCCAGGCCAGCGCCACCTGCGCGGGGCTCCAGCCGCCCTGCTCGGCGATCTCCAGCACGGCCGTGATGATCGCCGCCTCGCGCTGGTCCTCGGCGTTGTCCCAGCCCTCGCCGGACAGCCGGCCCGTGCCGCCGGTCCGGTACTTGCCGGTGAGCTTGCCGCCCTCCAGTGGGCTCCAGGCCAGCACCGCCAGGTCGAACGCCCGGGCCTGCGGCAGCAGTTCGCGCTCCGGGGTGCGCTCCAGCAGGTTGTAGCGCAGCTGCGAGCCGGCGAACGCCGTCCAACCACGCAGCTCCGCGAGGGTGTTGGCCTGGGCGATCTCCCAGGCCGGCCAGTCGGAGACGCCGACATAGAGCACCTTCCCGGCCCGCACCACGTCGTCCAGGGCGCGCATCACCTCCTCGACCGGGGTGAAGTTGTCCCGCGCGTGCACCCACAGGATGTCGATCCTGTCGGTGCGCAGCCGCCGCAGGCTGTCCTCCAGGGAGCGGACCAGGCTCAGGCGGTGGTTGCCGCCCGAGTTGGGGTCGCCGTCCACGGTCGGGCAGGTGTACTTGCTGGCCAGCACGAACCGGTCGCGGCGGCCGGCCAGCAGCTCGCCCAGGATCCGCTCCGAGCTGCCGGCCGTGTAGATGTTGGCGGTGTCGACGAAGTTCCCGCCGGCGTCCGCGTAGGCGTCCAGCAGCCGCCCGCTGGTCTCCCGGTCGGCGCCCCAGCCGAGGTCCTCGCCGAACGTCATGGCGCCGAGGCTCAGCTCGCTGACCCGCAGCCCCGTCCTGCCGAAAAGCGTGTACCGCACGGTGTTCCCCTCTGTCGGCGTCGGCGTGCGGCTCCGACGCTACGAGCTGGAGTGGGCTCCAGGGCAAGCGGGACGCGGCCGACGTCATCCGGGCGGCCGGCGGCCGGCCCTGAGCATGGCCGCGCCGGCCGGGGTGAGGGTGTGCAGGACGCTGGTGGCGAACCGGCTGCTGCTGAGCAGGCCGGCCTCGCGCAGCACGGAGGCGTGCCGGCTAGCCGACGAGTCGGAGACCGCGGCGGCGCGGGCCAGCTCCCCGGTGGTGGCGCCGGCGCCGGACGCGGCGGCGCGCAGCACGGTGGCGCGGGTACGGCCGAGCAGGGCGGTCAACGGCTCGCCGGAATCGTCGGCGAGCGGGGCCGGCTCGTGCAGCAGCGGGTAGAAGAGGACGGGCGGCAGCTCCGGGTCGTACATGCTGACCGGGCTGCCCCAGCAGAAGTACGACGGCACCAGGCGCAGTCCACGGCCGTCGAGTCGCATCTCGCGCTCCTCGGCCGGGTAGTCGACGTGCAGCACCGGCGGCCGCCAGCGGATCGAGGGGCCGAGGTTGTCCAGCAGGGCGTGCACCCCGCCGTCGAGCAGGTTCCTGGCACGGGCGGCACGCTCGGCGTCGACCCGGGCCCGCATCAGGTCGTCGGCGGGGGCCAGCGCCACCGCGTGGTAGGTCCGGATCGCCCCCAGCAGTTCCGCCCGCTCGCCGCCGCGGGTCAGCCGCCCGATCCACGACGGCGCGCCGACCCGCCGTTCGAACAGCCGCAGTTCACGCGCCACGCGGGGCGTCGGGGTGGCGGCGATGGCCTCGAGTCCGGCCTCCAGACCCTGCTCCGACTGACTGGGCGTCAGAAAGTCCGGAAAGTAGGCCGCGCGCGGAAAGAGCGGGACGAGGACTTCCCTGACCAGCCGTTCCAGGCGGTGCTCGGCGACGCGCTGCCGGGTGCTCCGGTACCAGCCGGCATACGCCCAGCGGCCGGTGCGGCTCTGTAATCGGTGCAGGCTGGACGCGACCTCCCAGAGCGGGTCGGGCGCCGCCGCGATTCGCGTTCTCGCCAGGTCCGCGTCGGAAAAGTGAATACGCAGCACCGTGGTCCCCCCACTTGAGCTGGGCATTTGTCCCCTGGTGCAACAGCATGGACGAGCCCGGCCCCGCCTCGCAATAGTGAAGGTGTCCGAACGGCTCCGCGGTCGAACAGGCGCGGCGGATCTCCGCCAAGATCGCCGGTCGTGCCCGGGGCTTGTCCGAATGGGAGGGGAACGGAAGATCATGCGGAAGATGACGAAGCGGGCCGCGGCGGTCGCGAGCGGGCTGCTGCTGACGTTCGGGGGACTCAGCGGCGCGGCCACGGCCGCGGACGCCGACACGCGGGGCGACGTGGGGGCGCAAGCCTGCTACGACGTCATCAACTCGTACATCAAGCCCGCCGGCCAGAGCTACTACCCGTACGGTGGCCCCGACCTCGGCACCACGAGCCGCTGCAATGACATCAACATCCTGCCGAACACCAGTGGGTACATCGCGGTCTGCTTCAAGCCGAGCTCGGGGCCGCAGTACTGCAACGGATACAGGTGGGCGCCGGCCGGCCAGTGGACCGTGGTCGCCACCGACGTCCGGGACGGCACCCGCTTCTACTTCGCGTTCGCTTCGAGCGCCCGGTCCACGGGAGGCTGGGCCGCCTGACGACGACCGTCCCCGTCGTGGGAACGACGTGCGCGGCGGGGGCGGTGGCCCGGACGGTGGGTGCCGTCTGGTGGGGACCCACCGTCCGTAGGGGGAGAAACGGCCCGGTCGGGTCGTCGTGGCCGGCGTGGCACAGGGGATGACACGCCGGCCACGGTATGCCCCGGCGCCCGCCGGTCAGTCGTGCAGGGCGGTGCGCAGCGCGTCGATCGCCAGGCGGCGGGCGGCGGACGTCGCGTTGCAGTTCCGCAGGCTGTCCAGCATCAGGAAGTCGTGCACCATCCCCTCGACACGGACGGCGGTCACGTCGACGCCGGCCTCGCGGAGCTTGGCGGCGAACGCCTCGCCCTCGTCGCGCAGCACGTCGGCCTCGTCGGTGATCACCAACGTCCGCGGCAGGCCGCGCAGCTGCTCCGTCGAGGCGCGCAGCGGGGCGGCGTAGGGCTCGGTGCGCCGGCCGGTGTCGGGGAGGTACTGGTCCCAGAACCACCTCATGCCGTCCCTGGTGAGGTAGAAGCCGTCGGCGAACTCGCGGTAGGAGCCGGTCTCGAAGTCGGCGTCGGTCACGGGGTAGAGGAGCACCATGGCGCGCAGCGGGATCGTGCCCCGGTCCTTGGCCATCAGGGCGAGGACCGCCGACATGTTGCCGCCGACCGAGTCGCCGCAGACCGCGATCCGGGACGGGTCCAGGCCGTGCTTGGCGCCCTCCGCGACGATCCACTCGCCCACCGTGTGGTTCTGCTCGATGGCGACCGGGTAACGCGCCTCGGGCGAGCGGTCGTAGACCGGGAAGACGGCCGCGCAGCCGGCGCCCACGGTCAGTTCGCGAACCAGCCGGTCGTGGGTCCGCTCGTCGCCGAACACCCAGCCGGCGCCGTGGATGTAGAGCATCACGGGCAGCGGTCCCGTCGCGCCGCGCGGGCGCACGATCCGGGCCCGGATCTCGCCGGTCGGGCCGCCGGGCACCGTCACCCACGCCTCGTCGACGGTCGGCTTGGGCACGCCCTCGCCGTTCTGCAGGTCGGCCAGGATGTCCCGGCCCTGGTCGGGCGGTACCTCGTAGATCCGGGGATGCGGTGCGGTGGCCTCGACCAGCTCCCGGGCCGCAGGCTCCAGGATCTCGGCGGGGGAGCGGGACAGGGTGGTCATCGGCGGGCTCCTCTCGGTGACGCGCCGCGTGGACGCGCTGCGTGCTCGGTCTCACCAGCAGCGTCGCGGGTGGGGTGGCCGGCGCAACCGGGAGGCGGCCGAGCCGCGGCGGGCGGGGCGGAGTGGGCGCTCAGCCGTGGGCCGTTCGGGTGGGTCAGCCAGTCGAGCCGGACTCACCCGTTCGGGTGAAGGTTGTGGCTTTTCCCGCCTCGCCGGGGCGGCCGGGCGGATCGTCGAGGGGGCGTACTCCCGGTCGCGCGGGTGCGAACGCGCGCGGGCGCACCACCACCTTGGCCATTGGCTCCCGCCGAAGCCCCGGCGGGGCGTACGGTGGTGAACGCTCCCTCCGGGAAGGAGAGATGGTGGCCCCCGATCCGGAACCCCACCACCCACAGCACGAAGAGCCCAGGACCACCGCCGCGGTGACCGGTCGGATCCCGCTGGCGGTGGTCGTCGTCGACGGTGCCGGGGAGATCTCGCACTGGAGCGCCGGCGCCCGGCGGCTGTTCGGCATCGAGCGGGACGAGGCCGTCGGCCGGCGGGCCGCGGAGGTCATGCCGATATCGGCCGTGATGTCCGCCGAGGGCGACCCGGCGGACGAGGCGGGGCACGAGGCCGGCGGCATGGGGCCGCTGGACCCGGAGGAGCAGGTCGAGTTCGTCTTCGGCACCGACACCGTCGCGTTCGCCCAGCCGCTGGCCGGTCGTTTCTGGACCCAGGACCCCGTCCTCGCCGAGACCCGCGACGTGCTCTGGTGGGCCTACCCGCTGAACGGTCCTGGGGCCGCCAGGGTGTTGGTGCTCGCCGCCGACGGCGCGGCTGCCCAGCCTGGCGAGCCGACCCGCGAGGACCGCGTCTCGCCCGGCTTCGCGCCGCACACCAGGTTCGAGGAGGCCGACGAGCTGGCCAAGCGGCTGCCGGAGATCATGCCGAGCATGAGCCCGCAGGAGGCAGGGCACATCGCCGGGCAGGTCATCCGACAGGGCTACCCGGTGCTGGAGTTCAGCCGCCACGCGCGGGTGCCGGTCACCGCCGACTGGGGCGTGCCACAGCGGGTGGTGCGGCGCGAGGGCCTGGAGCGCGCCGTCCGCGCGGCCCGGGCGGAGCACGACGAGCGGCGGGCCGCGGCGGCCGAGGCGGAGCTCGCCTCCGAGCTGGAGTACGCGGCCGTGCGGGAGCGGCTCGAGTTCCTCAACGAGGTGAGCGGGCGCATCGGCTCCTCCCTCGACCTGGCCCGCACCATCCAGGAGGTCAGCCAGGCCGTCGTGCCCCGCTTCACCGACGTCGCAGGCACCTACCTGCGCGAACAGGTCGTCGCCGGCGAGGGGTTCCCCGACGGGCCGCCCGACACCAGCACGATGTGGCACCGGGTGGCCGTGGAGCACAACGACGAGCCGGGCCGCTGGGACGACGTGGTGCCGGTCGGCGAGTCCATGCCGTTCCCCGCCAACACCCCGTTCTTCCAGTGCATGACCACCGGCGAGCCGGTGCTGGTGCCGCGCATCAGCGAACAGATGGGCGACATGATCGCCGCCCAGTTCGAGAAGCGGGACATCAGGCCGCTGATCAACCACCGCTCCATGCTGGTCGTGCCGCTCAAGGCCCGGCAGGTGGTGCTCGGCTTCATGATCCTGCTGCGCCACCGCGAGCGGCCCGAGTTCAACGACATGGACCGCGTGACCGGCGCCGAACTCGCCGCCCGCGCCGGCCTGGTGCTGGACAACGCGCGCATGTACACGTACCAGGAGAACGTCGCCGACACCCTCCAGGACAGCATGCTGCCCCGCATCGAGCCCCGGATGGCCGGCTGCGACACCGCCACCCGCTACCTGCCTGGCACCCGGCTCGGCCGCGTCGGCGGCGACTGGTTCGACACCATCAGGCTGCCCGGCTGCCGCACCGCGCTCGTCGTCGGCGACGTCATGGGACACGGCCTCAACTCCGCCGCCATGATGGGCCAGTTGCGCACCGCCGTGCAGACCATGGCGGCGCTCGACACCGACCCGGCGCAACTGCTGCGCAGCCTGGACGACCTGGCGCAGCGGCTCGGCGACCACTACCTGGCCACCTGCCTGTACGCCGTCTACGACCCGGTCCGCTCCGAGCTGCGCATCGCCAACGCCGGCCACATCCCACCCGTGTTGGTGCGCGCGGCGGACGGGTCGAGCGAGCTGCTCGACCTGCCGACGGGCGCGCCGATCGGCGTCGGGCAGGTCGCGTTCACCACGGTCACGGTGCCGGTCAGCCCGGGCGACCGGCTCGTCATGTGCACGGACGGACTGGTCGAGGTGCGGGGCCAGGACATCGGCGCCGGGCTCGCCGCGCTGTGCGAGTCGGCGGCGCACCCGGCCGCCTCCATGGACGCGGCCTGCGACACCATCATCCGCGCGCTGGCCGCCTCCACTGCCCCCGACGACCGCAAGGACGACGTGGCGCTGCTGATGGCCAGGCTGAACGGCATCGCCGAGGGCGACGTCGCCACCTGGCGGCTCGGCCTCAACCGCGCCGAGGTGCCACGGGCCAGGGCCGTGGTCCGCGAGCGGATGGCGGCCTGGGACCTGCCGGAGCCGGTGCGGGCCACGGCGGAGCTGCTCGTCGGCGAGCTGGTCACCAACGCGGTCCGGCACGGCGAGAGCGGCCCCGTCGAGCTCCGCCTGGTCCGGGCCGACGCGCTGCTGTGCGAGGTCTCCGACGAGGGCCACGAGCTGCCGGTGCTGCTCGACTGCGGCCCGCTGGACGACGCCGGGCGCGGGTTGCACGTGGTCAGCAGGCTGGCCCGGGCCTGGGGCACGACGCGGACCGGGCGCGGCAAGACCGTCTGGTTCGAGCTCGGCCTGCGGGACCAGGCCGACCCGCGGGCGCGTCGCCACGGCTACCGCTGACCCGCCGGGGGGCGTGCGGAGAGTCAACCCGCGCTCCCGCAGTCGGAGTATCGAGTGGTTCCCCGTGACTCCTTGATCGGCAAAGCCGATAAGCAGGGCGAAACCCGGCGCGTGGCCGGGTGGTCGACCTTGGACAACGGGAGCGGAGGGGCACGCCATGAGTGGCAGGCTCGTACGGAATGTCAGCCGATGGGCGATCGCCGGCGCGGGCGTCGCGACGGTCGTGGGGCTCGGGAGCGAGGTCGCGCGGGCCGACGGGTCGCTGACCTCGCCGGGCTTCGCGCTGATCAACATCGGCCAGATCGACGACCCGATGGAGGACGTGCTGGAGCACACCCTGAACTTCGGCGACGGATACGCCTGGGACTGACCACCGGGCCCGCCCGATGACCGAACGGGCGGTGGGCGTGCCCGCTCACGGGCACGCCCCACGAGCGCTTAGCGGCCACCCCTCCCGGGGACAAGGTGCCAGGGGGACGGCGTTCGGAGGGAGCGGGACATGCGCGTCGACGAGGGCTGGGACGGGTTCTGGGCGCAGGCACCGACGGCGGCGGAGAGCGTCTTCTGGGACGCGCCGCCGGAGCAGGTCGCGGCGCGGCATCTGGCGTTGTTCGAGCCGTACCTGACGGGCGACCTGCCGCTGGTCGACGCGGGCTGCGGCAACGGCACGCAGACGCGTCACCTCGGCGAGCGGCACGGCGTCGTCGTCGGGGTCGACCTGTCGCCGGCCGCCGTGGAGCTGGCGCGCCGCCGGCCGGGCGGCGCGGAGTTCGAGGTGCTCGACCTGGCGGACGGCGCGGCGGTCGCCGCCTTCCACGAGCGGCGCGGGGACTGCCACGTCTACCTGCGGGGCGTGCTGCACCAGGCCCCGCCGGAGGAGCGGGCGCGGATCGTCGACGGGGTGGCCACGCTGCTCGGCGCCGCCGGGCGCGGGTTCGTCGTCGAGCCGGCGTCGGCCGCCAGGGAGACGCTGGCCGGCCTGATGCGCCGGCCCGGCGGGCCGCCGCCCTCGCTGGCCGCCGTGTTCGCGCACGGCATCTCGCCCATGGAGATGCCCGACGAGGCCGTGCCGGCGCTCTTCGCCGAGCGTGGCCTCGCCGTGCTGGACGCCGGCCGGGCCCCGCTCGCCACCACGGTGCGGGACCCGGAAGGCACCCGTGTCGAGCTGCCGTCAAGCTGGCTGGTCGTCGGCCGCACCGGGTAACGTGACGCGGCATGACGAAGATCCTCGTCTCGGCCGACATGGAGGGCGCCACCGGCGTCACCTGGCCGGCCGACTGCCTGCCGGGCACGCCGGAGTGGCAGCGCTGCCGGCCGATGTTCACCTCCGACGTGAACGCGGCGATCGCCGGCTTCTTCGACGGCGGCGCCGACGAGGTGCTCGTCAACGAGGCCCACATGACCATGCGGAACCTGCTGCTCGAACAGCTCGACGACCGGGCCCAGCTGCTCACCGGCCGGCACAAGGACCTCAGCATGGTGGAGGGCGTCCAGCACGGCGACGTCGACGGCATCGCCTTCGTCGGCTACCACACGGGCGCCGGGGACGAGGGCGTGCTGGCCCACACCTACCTGGGCAACTCGATCACCGGGGTCTTCGTCGACGGCGTCCGCGCCAGCGAGGGCCTGCTGAACTCGCTGGTGGCCGCCGAGTACGGCACACCCGTCGTCCTGGTCACCGGCGACGACCGGGCCTGCGCCGACGCCGCCGGCTACGCGCCGGACGCCAGGACCGTCGCGGTCAAGGACTACGTCTCGCGGTACGCGGCGGTCTGCCGCACCCCCACCCGCACCGCCGCCGACATCCGCGCCGCCGCCGCCAGGGCCGTGGGGCTCGCCACCCGCCACGCGCCGCCCCCCGCGCGGGAGCGGGTGATCGAGGTCGGGTTCGACGCCGAACACCTGGCGGGCGCCGCAGCCCTGGTGCCCGGGGTCGAGCAGATCGGGCCGCGCCGCGTGGCGTTCACCGCGACCACCATGTACGAGGGAATCCGCTGTTTCAAGGCCGTCACCACCATGGTGTCCGCCGCCGTGGAGGAATGGTATGGCTGACCGGATCGCGTCCGCCGGCATGACCGGCGCCCGGGTTGACGCGCGTCACATCGACGACCGCGCCGATGACGAGGTGGTGCGCTTCACCGCCGACCTCATCCGGCACGACACCACCAACCGGGGCGGGGGAGACGGCGTCGAGCGCCCGGCCGCCGAGTACGTCGCGGCGGCGCTGGCCGACGCGGGCATCGAACCCGTCATCGTGGAGAAGGCCGCCGGCCGCACCAACGTGGTGGCGCGCGTCGCGGGCACGGACCCCGGCGCCGACGCGCTGCTGGTGCACGGCCACCTGGACGTGGTGCCGGCCGACGCGAGCGAGTGGAGCGTGCCGCCGTTCGCCGGCGAGGTCGTCGACGACGTGGTCTGGGGGCGCGGCGCCGTCGACATGAAGGGCTCGGACGCCATGGTCCTCACCGTGGTGCGGGCCTGGGCGCGCGCCGGCGTGCGCCCCCGGCGCGACATCGTGCTGGCGTTCACGGCCGACGAGGAGGACAGCGCCGAGTTCGGCGCCGGACACCTCGTCCGGCTCCGGCCCGAGCTGTTCGAGGGCTGCACCGAGGCCATCGGCGAGTCCGGCGCCTACACCTACCACCCGGGCGACGGCCGGCGGATCTACCCGGTGGGCGCCGGCGAGCGAGGCACCTCCTGGCTGGCCCTCACCGCCCGTGGCCGGGCCGGACACGGCTCCAAGATCAACCGGGAGAACGCCGTCACCCGGCTCTCGGCCGCCGTCACCCGGATCGGCGAGCACACCTGGCCGGTCCGCCTCAGCCCCACCGTCCGGGCGGCGCTCACCGAGCTGGCCGCCCTGTACGAACAGCCGCTGCCGGACCTCGACACCCCCGACCCCGACGAACTGGCCCGGGGCGTCGAGGAGTTGCTCGACCGCCTCGGCCCGGCCGCCGCACTGGTCGCCGGCACCGTCCGCAACAGCGCCAACCCCACGATGCTGGACGCCGGGTACAAGGTGAACGTGATCCCGGGCAGCGCCACCGCGCACGTCGACGGGCGCGTGCTGCCCGGCGGCGACGAGGAGTTCACCACCACCCTCGACCTGCTCACGGGACCCGACGTCGACTGGGAGTACGCGCACCACGAGATCCCCCTCCAGGCGCCGGTCGACGCGCCCACCTTCGACGTGCTGCGCGCCGCGCTGCGACACTTCGACGCCGACGCCCACGTCGTCCCCTACTGCATGACCGGCGGCACCGACGCCAAGCAGTTCTCCCGACTCGGCGTCACCGGCTACGGATTCATGCCGCTGCGGCTGCCCGAAGGCTTCGACTACCAGGCGATGTTCCACGGCGTGGACGAGCGCGTGCCCGTCTCCGCGTTGCGCTTCGGGATCCGCGTGCTCGACCGCGCGCTGCTGACGCTCTGAACACCCGCCCCGAGGAGGCCGCATGGGCACCACACCACGACCGGCACCATACGGCGCCTGGCCCTCGCCGATCGACGCCGCCCTGGTCGCGGCGCACGACGGCAAACCCGAGTACCTGGGCGCCGTGGGCGAGGAGTTGTGGTGGACCGCGCCACGGCCCGAGGAGGGCGGGCGGCGCGCCCTGCTGCGGCTCACCCCCGACGGCGCGGGCGCCGTCAGCGTGCTGCCGCCGCCGTGGAACGTGCGCAACCGGGTGATCGAGTACGGCGGCGTGCCCTGGGCCGGGGTGCCGCGCCCCGCCGGCGGCCCGCTGGTCGTCTTCACCCACTTCGCCGACCAGCGTCTTTACGCCGTCGAACCCGACGCGCCCGGCGGCCCCGCGCCACGCCCGCTCACCCCCGTCTCGCCGGTCGGCGGCGGCCTGCGCTGGGCCGACCCGCTGGTGCGCGGCGACGAGGTGTGGTGCGTGCTGGAGGAGTTCACCGGCGAGGCGCCGGGGGACGTGCGGCGGGTGGCGGTCGCCGTGCCGCTGGACGGTTCGGCCGCCGACGACCGCGCCGCGGTCCGCGAACTCACCGCCGAGGCACACCGCTTCGTCACCACGCCGCGCCCCGCGCCGGACGGCCGCCGCGCCGTCTGGCTGGCCTGGGACCACCCGCGCATGCCATGGGACGGCACCGAGCTGGTGATCGCCGAGATCGACGCCGACGGACTGCTGACCGGCGCCCACGCCATCGCCGGCGGCCAGGACGAGTCCGTCGCGCAGGCCGACTGGGCCCCGGACGGCAGCCTGTTGGCCGTCACCGACCGCTCGGGATGGTGGAACCTGCACCGCGTCGACCCCGACACCGGGCACGCCGTCAACCTGTGCCCACGCGAGGAGGAGTTCGGCGACGCGCTGTGGAAGCTGGGCCACCGCTGGTTCGCGCCGCTCGACGACGGCACGGTCGCCGTGGTGCACGGCCGGGGCGTGGCGCGGCTCGGCATCCTGGACCCGGCCACCGGTGAGCTGGCCGACGCGACCGGCCCCTGGACCGAGTGGTCGCCCGCGCTCGCGGTGCGCGGCACCCGGGTCGCCGGCATCGCCGCGGGACCGCACCGGCACCACGAGATCGTCTGCCTCGACACGGCGAGCGGGCACAGCCGGGTGGTCGCCGAGGAGCACCACGACGTCGTCGACCCCGCGTACCACCCGACGCCGCGCGCCCGCGTGATCACCGGGCCCGACGGGCGCGAGATCCACGCCCAGGTCTACCCGCCCCACCACCCCGAGGCGACGGGCCCCGAGGGCGAGCGCCCGCCCTACGTGGTGTGGGCGCACGGCGGGCCCACCTCCCGGGCCCCGCTGGTGCTCGACCTGGAGATCGCCTACTTCACCTCGCGCGGCATCGGCGTCGTCGAGGTCAACTACGGCGGCTCCACCGGCTACGGCCGCGCGTACCGCAACCGGCTGCGCGAGCGCTGGGGCGTCGTGGACGTCGAGGACTGCGCGGCGGTGGCCACGGCGCTCGCCGACGAGGGCACCGCGGACCCGGCGCGGCTCGCCATCAGGGGCGGCAGTGCCGGCGGCTGGACGGCCGCCGCCGCGCTGGTCTCGCCGGCCGCCGAGGGGCGCTTCGCGTGCGGCACCATCAGCTACCCCATCCTCGACCTGACCGGCTGGGCGGTGGACGAGACCCACGACTTCGAGTCGCACTACCTGGAGTCACTGGTCGGCCCGCTGGACAAGGTGCCCGAGCGCTACCGGGACCGCTCCCCGGTCAACCTCGCCGACCGGCTGCGGGTGCCGTTCCTGCTGCTCCAGGGTCTCGACGACGTGATCTGCCCGCCGGTGCAGGCCGAGCGGCTGCTGGCGGCGGTGGCCGGGCGCGGGGTGCCGCACGCCTATCTCGCCTTCCCCGGGGAGGGGCACGGCTTCCGGCGCGCCGAGACCATCCGCCGGGCGCTGGAGGCGGAGCTCGCGCTCTACGCGCTCGCCTTCGGCCTGGGCGAGGGCGGGGCCGGGGTGCCGCCGCTCGACCTGCGCGACTGACCGGCGGCGGGCCATGCCCACTCCCCCGATTGGCGGGCGGCCGCGCCAGCGGGGAGGATGGGAACTGGAGCAATCCGGCAAAACGTAAGGACGCATCCAAACAAGGAGGGATGCCATGACCACGGCCGCCGACATCATGAGCCCCGGTGCCCACTGGATCCCCGCCACCGAGACCCTGGACCGGGCGGCGCAGCTGATGCGCCAGTTCGACGTGGGCGCGTTGCCCGTGAGCGATGAGAACGAACGGATGCGCGGCATCATCACCGACCGCGACATCGTCGTGAAGTGCATCGCCTCGGGCCACGACCCCGCTCAGGTCACGGCGGGCGAGCTGTGCGAGGGCACGCCGCGTTGGGTCAGCATCGACGCCAACGTCGACGAGATCCTCCAGGAGATGGAGACCCACCAGATACGCCGACTGCCCGTGATCGACGAGGGCAAGCGGTTCGTCGGCATGATCAGCGAGACCGACCTGGCCAAGGCCCTGTCGGACGACCAGCTGGCCGAGTTCGTCGAGCGCGTCTACGCCTGACCCGGGCGGGCGGTCCCGATGGCCCGGCGGCGGGCACGGCCCCCGCCGGGCCATCGGCATGTCGACACCGGTGCGACGCCGGGGCGTTGACGGGGGAGATGGTGGGGCTTATAAGAGGGCCAGAAGAGTTTCTGAGAGCGCTCTCAGTCGTCCGCCACCCCCCCACCGGAAGGCGCCCGCATGAGCTCGATCCACGCCCCCTCGCGCGCCACCGCGCCCACGACCCGGTTAGCCGGCGCCTGCCTGCTGCTGATCGTCGGGCTGCTCGCCTCGATCACGGCCGCCACGCCGGCGCGCGGCGCCGTGCCGTCCCTCCCCGGCTGGACCCTCGCCTGGAGCGACGACTTCACGGGCGCCGCCGGCACGCTGCCGTCCAGCGCCAACTGGCAGATCGACACCGGCCACTCCTACCCGGGCGGCCCGGCCAACTGGGGCACCGGCGAGATCCAGAACTACACCTCGTCGCCCGACAACCTGAGCCACGACGGCAACGGCAACCTCCGCATCACGCCGCTGCGCGACGGCGCGGGCAACTGGACCTCGGCCCGCATCGAGACCCGGCGCGCCGACTTCACCGCCCCGGCCGGTGGCACCCTCCGCATCGAGGGCCGCATCCAGATGCCCAACGTCACCGGGGAGGCCGCCCTCGGCTACTGGCCGGCGTTCTGGGCGCTCGGCTCGCCCTACCGCGGCAACTACTGGAACTGGCCGGGCATCGGCGAGTTCGACGTCATGGAGAACGTCAACGGGCTCAACACCGTCTGGGGCGTCCTGCACTGCGGCACCGCGCCCGGCGGCCCCTGCAACGAGAACAACGGCCTCGGCGGCAGCCGGGCCTGCCCCGGCGCCAGCTGCCAGTCCGCGTTCCACACCTACCGCTTCGAGTGGGACCGCGCCGTCACCCCCAACGAGCTGCGCTGGTACGTCGACGACCAGCTCTACCACTCGGTCAGCCAGGCCCAGCTCGACGCCACCACCTGGTCCAACATGACCAGCCACGCCGGCTACTTCATCCTGCTCAACGTCGCCATGGGCGGCGCCTTCCCCGACGGCGTGGCCGGCCGCGCCACGCCCGTGGCCGCCACCGTGCCCGGGCGCTCCATGCTCGTCGACTACGTCGCCGTCTGGACCAGGGGCGGCGGCACCACGCCCCCGCCCACCGGCGGCACGCTCAACCTGCGGGGCGACGGCACCCTCGGCGCCGCGGCCGGCTCGGCGACCACCGCCCCGCTGGCGTCCGCCGGCGGCGTCAACCACGACGGCACGCCGTACCAGCCGCAGACCTTCACCGCCAGCGGCGTCACCGGCACCTACACCGGCGGATCCACTGCCTTCGACCTGTTCGTCGACGCCGGCACCACCGTCGCCAACGGGCAGCAGGTACGCGTCTCCTACGACCGGACGGGTGACGGCAGCTGGGAGCGGGTCGAGACCTACCGGTACTTCGCCACCGACCCGGTGCCCGGCTACGAGCACTACACCCAGGCCAGGGGCCTGGCCTCCGCCACCGGAAGCCACGGCGACATGACGAACGGCCGGGTCAGGGTCGAGGTGTGGAACGCCATCGGCAACGGCCCCAGCACCCTCGGCACCGGCAACCAGTCGACGGTCACCATCCCCGTCCGCTGACCGGCGGCACTCACCGGATGGGAGCGGCCCGACGGGCGAGATCCGCGGCCCGCTCCCATCCTGGAGCCATGAGACCCGACACGAGCGACGAAGGACCGTACGAGCCCCCGCGCGGCGGCCCCGCCGGCGGCCCCGCCGGGGGCGGCCGCCCCGTCGGCGGCCCCACCCACGTCTCGGTGAGCCAGACCGAGGTACAGCCGGGCTTCTGGAACACCAGCCGAGTCATCGCCGCGCTGATCAGCGCCCTCGTCCTGGTCTTCATCTTCCAGAACACCAGGACGATCAAGGTCCACCTGCTGATCCCCGAGGTGCGGCTGCCCCTGTGGGTGGTGCTGCTCGGCACCGCCTTCCTCGGCATGCTCGCCGGCATGTTCTGGGCCCACCGCCGCCGCGTGCGGCGCGCTCGGCGGTAGCCGCCTCCGGCGCCCCCTTTCACCCGAACGGCTCAACGTGTCCCATGGTGATCACGCGGCCGTCCGGCGACGCCCGGAGCGAGGCGAGCAAGGGGAGCGAGCATGGCGGCATACTCGGCAGCCGGCACCAGCGGATCGGCCGGCGGCACCACCAGGGCCGTGGTCACGCGCACCACCCTCACCCTGCCGGCCGCCGCCCTCGGCCCGGAGAACCCGCTGCCGCCCCTCGTGCCCAGGGACGACCCGCACCGGATCGGCGAGGAACTGCGGGCCACCCTGCCGGCCGAGATGGCCCGCCAGATCGGCTACGCGCCGCTGACCACCGTGCTCCCCACCCGGATCAGGGACGGCTACACCCGGGACCGCACCCCCACCGCCGTCGACGCCCTCGTCATCGAGAACGACCGGCTGCGGGCCACCGTCCTGCCCGGCTACGGCGGGCGCGTCCACTCCCTGCGCCACAAGCCCACCGGCCGGGAGCTCCTCTACAGCAACCCCGTCCTGCAGCCGGCCGACTTCGCCCTCAACGGCGCCTGGTTCTCCGGCGGCATCGAGTGGAACATCGGCGCCACCGGACACACCACGCTCTCCTGCGCCCCGCTGCACGCCGCCGTCCTGCCGGCCCCCGACGGCGGCCAGATGCTGCGCCTGTGGGAGTGGGAACGGCTGCGCGACACGCCGTTCCAGGTCGACCTGTGGCTGCCCGAGGGCTCCGACTTCCTCCACGTCGGCGTCCGGATCCGCAACCCGCACGAGACCACCGTCCCCGTCTACTGGTGGTCCAACACCGCCGTGCCCGAGACCGAGCACGCCCGCGTCCTCGTCCCCGCCGACGCGGCCTGGCACTTCGGCTACGAGCGCGACCTGCGGCTGATCCCGACCCCCCGCTGGGACGGCGAGGACCGCAGCTACCCGCTGCGCGGCGCCTTCCCGGCCGACTACTTCTACGAGGTGCCGGCCGACGCCAGGAAGTGGATCGCCGCCCTCGACGAGACCGGCACCGGGCTCGTCCAGACCTCCACCGCCACCCTGCGCGGCCGCAAGCTGTTCGTCTGGGGGGCCGGCCCCGGCGGGCGCCGCTGGCAGCGCTGGCTGACCGAACCAGGCACCGGCGGCTACGCGGAGATCCAGGCCGGCCTCGCCCGCACCTAGCTGGAGCACGTGCCGCTGCCGGCCGGCGCCGCGCTCAGCCGGCTGGAGGCGTACGGCCCGCTCGCCGCCGACCCGGCGGCCGTGCACCACGCCGACTGGGCGACGGCCAGGGCGGAGGCCGAGCGGCGACTGGCCGAGGCGCTGCCCGCGGCCACCCTGGACGCCGCCCACGCGGCCTGGCTGCCGCACGCCGACCTCGACCCTGCCGAGACCCTGCACGTCGGCTCCGGCTGGGGCGCCCTCGAAGTGGCCCGCGGCGGGCACGAACTGCCCGGCACCCCGTTCGACCCGGGCACGCTCGGGCCCGAGCAGCGACCCTGGCTCGACCTGCTGGACACCGGCCGGCTCCCCGAACCGTCGGCCGGAGCCGTGCCAGGACCCTCGCTGGTCTCGCCCGCCTGGCGGGAACGGCTCGAGTGCGCGCCCGGCGGCCCGCTGACCGACTACCACCTGGGCGTGGCCCAGTGGCACGCCGGCGACCGCGCGCAGGCGCGGCGCAGCTGGTCGCGTGCGCTGGCCGCGGGCGAGAACCCGTGGGCGCTGCGCTGCCTGGCCGTGGCGGACGCCTGCGACGGCGACGTGGCGTCGGCCGCCGAGCGCTTCCAGCGGGCGCTGGCGCTCGCGCGGGCGGACACGGCGGAGTCGGCGCTGGCTCGTGAGGCGGTGCCGGCGCTGCTGGCCGCCGGCCGCGTCGCGGACGCCCGCCTGGCCTTCGACCGCCTGCCGGCGGAGGTGCGCGCGACGGGCCGCTTCCGGCTGCTCGACAGCCGGATCCTGCTCGCCGAGGGACCGCGGGCGGACGCCCGCGCCGTCTTCGAGGCCGGCTTCGAGGTCGCCGACCTGCGGGAGGGCGACGAGATCCTGAGCGACACGTGGGCCGCGATCACCGACGAGCGGTTGCCGGAGCGGTACGAGTTCCGCATGCGACCCGCCTGACGGCGGGGTCTCGACGCCGACCCGGCGCTCCGCGCCGGGTCCACGGCCTGCGGCCGACGTGTCGCCGGACGCCGGGCGCTGCGCGGTTTTCCCCCGCCCACCCGCCCTTTCCCGGGCTTCGCCGGGTGGGGTTCGGTGCCTGCGGCTGCGCCGGGCGCTTCGCGCGGTTCTTCCCCGCCCGCCCTTTCCGGCTTCGCCGGGTGGGTTCGGCGGTGCCCCGGTGCTTCGCACGGGGTGTTTTCCCCGCCCGCCCGCCCCTTTCCGGCTTCGCCGCGGGAGCGGGGGCCTGCGGCCCGGGCCTGCCCGGGCTGCGGCGCCTGCCCGCCTCAATGCGCGGCTTCGCTGGGCGGGCCTGGAACCCGCGCGAAGCGCGGGACGGCGGCCAGGCGCCAGCCACGTACCTACCCCGGCGAAGCCGAGAAGGGACGGGCGGGCGGGGGGAAACCGCGCAGCACCTCCCGCAGCCGCAGGCACCGAACTCCACCCGGCGAAGCCGCGAGAAGGGGCGGGTGGGCGGGGGGAACCCCCTCCCGGTCGGGCGGTGCGGGTGCGGGCCCGGTGCCCGAGTGGTGGGGTGGAACGGGCCGGGAACGGGCGGGAGTCGGGCGGGTGCGGGCCCGTTCGGTGGGTCGGTCAGGCGCCGCGGGCCGGACGTTTCGGCCGTTCAGCGGCCAGGTTCCGGCCGGACCACAGGAACCGCAAGCGGTCACATCCGGGCGCGATAACCCGGACCTCATGACTGTTCAGACCCGAACCACGACGGTAGAACTCTGCGTGCGGGCCCAATCGGGCATACAGAAGGCAGAGTCGGACTGGCCGCGGGGAGGCAGGCATGTCGGCAGAGGAGCGTCAGCGCGCCATCGTCGGTGCCGCCCGTCGGGCAGGTTCCGTCGAGGTCACCCACCTCGCCGAGGAGTTGGGCGTCGCGAAGGAGACCGTCCGGCGCGACCTGCGGGTGCTGGAGGCGCACGGGCTGCTGCGCCGCACGCACGGCGGCGCCTACCCGGTGGAGAGCGCCGGTTTCGAGACGACCCTCGCGCTGCGCGCCACCCGGCACGTGCCGGAGAAGCGGCGGATCGCCGCCGCCGCGGCCGAACTCACCGGTGAGGCCGAGACCGTGTTCATCGACGAGGGCTTCACCCCCCAGCTCATCGCCGAGAACCTGCCACACGACCGCCCGCTGACCGTGGTGACCGCCTCCCTCGCCGTCGCCGGGCAACTCGCCGCCGTCGAGGGCTTCACCGTGCTGCTGCTGGGCGGCCGGGTGCGCGGCGGCACCCTGGCCACCGTCGACCACTGGACGGCGCGGATGCTCGCCGGCTTCGTGATCGACCTGGCGTTCATCGGCGCCAACGGCATCTCCCGCACCCACGGCCTGACCACCCCCGACCCGGCGGTCGGCGAGGTCAAGCGGCAGGCCGTGCTCGCCTCGCGGCGCCGGGTGTTCGCCGGCATCCACACCAAGTTCGGCGCCGCCGGCTTCTGCCGCTTCGCGGACATCCACGACCTCGACGTGATCGTCACCAGCACCAGCCTGAGCTCGACCGAGGCCCACCGCTACTCCCTGCAGGGCCCCCAGGTCATCCGGGTCTGAAGACCCTCACACACGCCGGAAGACGTCGGCCCCGCCGACACGACCACACCCACCCCAGGAGCCCCACCATGCGCACCAGTCAGAGCCGACGCACCGCGCACGCGCTCGCCGCCAGCACGGCGGCGCTCACCCTGCTCGCCGCCTGTGCCGGAGCCGGGGGCGGCGGCTCCTCGGGCGACGGCGACAGCATCAACGTGCTGATGGTCAACAACCCGCAGATGGCCCAGCTCCAGGAGCTCACCGCGGAGCACTTCACCGAGGAGACCGGCATCACCGTGAACTTCTCGGTGCTGCCGGAGAACGAGGTCAGGGAGCGGATCAGCCAGGACTTCGCCAACCAGTCAGGCCAGTACGACGTGGCCACCATCAGCAACTACGAGACGCCCATCTACTCGCGCAACGGATGGCTGCACTCGCTCGACGAGTACGTCGAGGCCGACGCCGACTACGACGTCGAGGACATCCTGGAGCCCATCAACCTCTCCCTCACCGGCGAGGACGGCCAGCTCTACGCCCAGCCGTTCTACGGCGAGTCCTCCTTCCTGATGTACCGCACCGACCTCTTCGAGGAGCACGGGCTCACCATGCCCGAGCGGCCCACCTGGCAGGAGGTCGCCGACCTGGCCGCCCAGGTCGAGGAGGCCGAGCCGGACGTCGCCGGCATCTGCCTGCGTGGCCTGCCGGGTTGGGGCGAGGTCATCGCCCCGCTCACCACCGTCGTCAACACCTTCGGCGGCACCTGGTTCGACGCCGACTGGCAGGCCAGGCTCACCGACCCCGAGTTCGTCGAGGCCACCGAGTTCTACGTGAACCTGGTGCGCGAGCACGGCGAGTCGGGCGCCGCCCAGGCCGGCTACGCCGAGTGCCTCAACAACATGGTCCAGGGCAACGCCGCCATGTGGTACGACGCCACCGCGGGCGCCGGCTCCCTGGAGGCCGAGGACTCGCCGGTGGCCGGCTCCATCGGCTACGTCCCGGCCCCGGTCGAGCAGACCGACAGCTCCGGATGGCTCTACACCTGGGCCTGGGGCATCCAGCGTGCCTCCGAGAACGCCGAGGCCGCCTGGGAGTTCATCTCCTGGGCGTCGAGCAGCGAGTACGAGGAACTCGTCGGCGAGACCCTCGGCTGGGAGAACGTCCCGGCCGGCAAGCGGGCCTCCACCTACGAGAACCCCCGTTACCAGGAGGCCGCCGCCGCGTTCTACGAGGTGACCAGGGACGCCATCGCCGAGGCCGACCCGATCAACCCCGGCGTCCAGGAGCGGCCGGCGCCCGGCGTCCAGTTCGTCACCATCCCCGAGTTCGCCGACCTCGGCACCCGCGTCTCGCAGGAGATCAGCGCGGCTATCGCCGGCCGGCAGTCCGTCGCCGAGGCGCTGGAGAACGCCCAGGGGATGGCCGAGGACGTGGCCGAGGAGTACCAGGACCGATGAGCGACACCGCCACCCCGGCGACGTCGTCGCCGCCCTCACCGCGGAGTGGGGCGGGGGACCGGGCCCCGGCCCTCCCGCCGCCCGCCGGCCGGCCCACCCGGGCCCGCGCCTGGGCCACCAGGGCGCCGCTGCTGCCCGCCCTGGTCTTCATGATCGTGGTCACCCAACTCCCGTTCGTGGCCACGCTCGTCATCTCCCTCTTCGAGTGGAACGCGCTCTTTCCCGACGACCGCGGCTTCACCGGCTTCGACAACTACGACACCGTCCTCAGCGACTCCGACCTGCGCTCCTCGGTCACCACCACGGCGCTGCTCACCGCCACCGTGGTCCTCGTCAGCCTGGTGCTCGGCCTCTGCCTCGCGCTGCTGCTCGACCGGAGGTTCCGGGGCCGGGCGGTGGTGCGCACCATGACCATCGCGCCGTTCCTGATCGTGCCCATCGCGGCCGCGCTGCTGTGGAAGCACGTCCTGTTCAACCCCGAGTACGGGCTGCTCAACGGTCTTCTGGGGCAGTTCGGCGACCTGTTCGGCTTCACCGCCCCGCAGCCCGACTGGATCTCCGACATGCCGCTGATCGCCGTCGAGATCGCGCTGATCTGGCAGTGGACGCCGTTCATGATGCTGATCCTGCTCGCCGGCCTGCAGAGCCGACCGGTCGAACTCGCCGAGGCCGCCCGCATCGACGGCGCGGGCGACTGGCAGATCTTCCGCCACCTGACCCTGCCGCACCTGCGCCGCTACCTCGAACTCGGCGCGCTGCTCGGCTCGATCTACATCGTGCAGAACTTCGACGCGGTCTTCACCATCACCGCGGGCGGGCTCGGCACCGCCAACCTGCCCTACGTCATCCACCAGGAGTTCACCCAGGCCCAGGACTACGGCGTGGCCTCGGCGGCCGGCGTGCTGGTCGTCATCGGCTCGCTGATCCTCGCCATGTTCGCGCTGCGCGTGGTGTCCTCCCTGTTCCGCGAGGAGGGCAGCCGCGCATGACGACCAGGACCCTTCGCTCCCGCCTGCTCGGACCGCTGGCCTGGCTGGCCGGGCTCGTCTTCTTCCTGCCGGTCGCCTGGATGGCGCTGACCTCGTTCCACTCCGAGTCGGACGCCGCGAGCAACCCGCCGGCCTTCCTCGCGCCGCTCACCCTGGACGGCTACCGCGAGTTCTTCGGCGCCGGCGGCGGCGCCGACCCCTGGCCGCCGCTGATCAACTCACTGACGGCGTCCGTCAGTTCCACGCTGCTGGTGCTGCTGCTCGCGCTGCCGGCGGCCTACGCGCTGGCCATCAGGCCGGTGCGGGCCTGGCGGGACGCGCTGTTCTTCTTCCTCTCCACGAAGATGCTGCCGGCCATCGCGGGACTGCTGCCGATCTACCTCTTCGCCCGCAACGTCGGCATGCTCGACAACATCTGGCTGCTCGTCCTCCTCTACACGTCGATGAACCTGCCGATCGCCGTGTGGATGTTGCAGTCCTTCCTGGCCGAGGTGCCGGCCTCCGTCATCGAGGCCGCCCAACTCGACGGCGCCCGACTGCCGGTGCTCCTCACCCGGGTGATCGGCCCCATCGTGCTGCCCGGCATCGCCGCCACCTCCTTGATCTGCTTCATCTTCAGCTGGAACGAGATGCTGTTCGCCCGGGTGCTGACCGGCGTCCGGGCGGAGACGGCGCCGGTCTTCCTGACCGGCTTCGTCACCAGCCAGGGCCTCTTCCTCGCCCAACTCTCCGCCGCCGCCCTCGCCATCTCGCTGCCGGTGCTCGCCGCCGGCTTCGCCGCCCAGGACAAGCTGGTCCAGGGCCTGTCTCTAGGAGCAGTCAAGTGAAAGCCGCCCTGATCGAGTCCGTCGGGACGATCAGCCTGACCGAGGTCCCCGACCCGACGCCGGGACCGCGCGACGTGGTCGTCAAGGTCGCCGCCTGCGGCCTGTGCGGGACCGATCTGCACATCCTCCAGGGCGAGTTCGCGCCGCGACTGCCGATCGTGCCGGGGCACGAGTTCGCCGGCGAGGTCGTCGCGGTCGGCAAGGACGTCGGGGCCGGCGAGGTGGCGGTGGGCGACCGGGTGGCCGTCGACCCCTCCCTCTACTGCCACGAGTGCCGCTACTGCCGCAACGGGCACGCCAACCTCTGCGACCGCTGGCAGGCCATCGGCGTCTCCGTGCCGGGCGGCGCGGCCGAGTACGCGGTTGCGCCGGCCGCCAACTGCGTGGTGCTGCCCGAGCACGTCCGCGTCCAGGACGCGGCGTTGATCGAGCCGCTGTCCTGCGCCATCCGCGGCTACGACGTGCTGCGCTCCACGCTGGGCGCGCGGGTGCTGATCTACGGCGCCGGCACGATGGGGCTGATGATGCTGGAACTCGCCAAGCGCACCGGCGCCAGCGGCGTCGACATCGTCGACATCAACCCCGACCGGCTCGCCACCGCCTTCGTGCTCGGCTGCTCGGGCGCGGCGGCCTCGGCCGAGGAACTGGACCGGCCGCAGGGCTGGGAGATCGTCATCGACGCCACGGGCAACGCGGCGGCCATCCAGGACGGCCTCGGCCGGGTGGCCAAGGCCGGCACCTTCCTCCAGTTCGGGGTGGCGGACTACGCGGCGCGCGCGACGATCGAGCCGTACAAGATCTACAACCAGGAGATCACCATCACCGGTTCGATGGCCGTCCTGCACAGCTACGAACGCGCGGCGGACCTGTTCGCCACCGGCATCCTGGACCCGGACGTGTTCATCACCGACCGGCTGCCGCTGGCGGAGTACCCGCGCGCGATGGAGCAGTTCGCGGCCGGGGTGGGACGCAAGACGGTCGTCGTGCCGTAGCCCGCCGGGGCTCGCCCCGGGGTGTGCCCCCACCCACCTGCCCTTTCCGCGCTGCGCACCACGGGCCGCGGCGGCTTCGCCGCCGGGCCGTGCGGCGCTGCCGCGCAAGGCCACCGCCAAGGGCTGGGTGGGCGCGGCACCGCACGGCCGCAGGCCCACCTCGCGCGAAGCGCGCGAAAGGGCGGGTGGGTGGGGAAGAAGGCAACCGGCCGTGGTTAGGCGCGGCACCGCAGTTCGCCGTGGAGGCTGGTGAACCAGCCGTCCTCGGAGGTGGCGAACGCGCGCCATGCCGAGGCGAGCTCGGCCAGCTCGGCCTCCGTCGCGTGTCCTTCGGCGACCGCCCGTTCGGCGAAGGCCGAGGAGAGTGTGCGGTCCGCCCAGAGACCGCCCCACCAGGCACGGTCCTCCGGCGTGGCGAAGCACCACGTGGTGGCCGAGGCGCGGACGTCCGTGAAGCCGGCGGCGTGTGCCCAGGACAGCAGGCGGCGGCCGGCGTCCGGTTCGCCGCCGTTGGCGCGGGCGACGCGGCGGTAGAGGTCGAGCCAGTCGGCGAGCCCCGGCACCTCGGGGAACCACGTCATCGCCGCGTAGTCCACGTCCCGGACGGCGACGACGCCGCCGGGGCGGCAGACCCGCCGCATCTCGCGCAGCGCCCGCACCGGATCGGTGACGTGCTGCAGGACCTGGTGCGCGTGGACCACGTCGAAGGAGTCGTCGGGGAAGTCGAGCGCGTGCACGTCGGCCGTGGCGAACCGCAGGTTGGTCAGGCCGCGGGACTCCGCCTCGGCGCGCGCCGTCCCGAGGATGTCCGCCGCCTGGTCGACGGCCGTCACCTGGCCGGGGGCGACCCGGGCCGCCAGGTCGGCGGTGATGGTCCCGGGGCCACAGCCGACGTCGAGGAGCGAGAGCCCCGGGCTCAGCTCGGGCAGCAGGTAGGCGGCCGAGTTCTCCGCGGTGCGCCAGCGGTGTGACCGCAGCACCGATTCGTGGTGTCCATGGGTGTACACGGCTTCCGACATGCGTGAAGCCTGCCCGTCGTCTCGCATGTCGAGCAAGTCCATTCCGCAATGCGGGCACGTTCACCGGCATGGCCCAGCGGTCCGGCGCGCTGGATTGCCGGGCGCGGGACGCGTGCTGATCTGGTCCTTATGACGGAACGGACCGAGCACCCCGCGGGGGCCGACCGGCCCGCGCCGGCCGAGCCCCGGCCGCTGTTCGAGCGCCGCACCTGGCCGCGTGGCTTCGCCGACCGGCTCACGTCGCCGCTCCCCGGGCTGCGGCCGTTCGCCCGCGCCCTGCGGCACGGCGCGCTGCGCCCCCCGGCCACCGCGCTGCGCGAGGCGAGCGCGCTGCCGTACCGGCCGGCGCCGCTGCCCGCGCCGGACGCCCGTGCCGTCGCCCTGACCTGGGCCGGGCATGCGAGCTGGGTGGTCGGGATCGGCGGCCTCACCATGCTGACCGACCCCGTCTGGTCGCGCCGCATCCTCGGCACCCCGCCCCGGCTGACGCCGGTCGGCGTCGCCTGGGAGGACCTGCCGCCGATCGACGCCGTGCTGATCTCGCACAACCACTACGACCACCTCGACGCGCCCACCCTCAGGCGGCTGCCGCGCGACACCGCGCTGTTCGTGCCGGCCGGGCTCGGCGCCTGGTGCCGGCGTCGCGGGTTCCACCGCACCACCGAGCTCGACTGGTGGGAGGCCGTCGAACTGCCGGCGCCCGACGGCGCCGTCCGGCTGGACTTCGTGCCGGCCCACCACTGGTCCAAGCGGACCCTGACCGACACCTGCCGCACGCTGTGGGGCGGCTGGCTGCTCACCGACCCGGCGGGGCGCCGGGTCTACTTCGCCGGCGACACCGGCTACGGGCACTGGTTCGCGGAGATCGGCGCCCGCTTCCCCGGCATCGACGTGGCGCTGCTGCCGATCGGCGCCTACGACCCGCCCTGGCTGCTGCGGGCCGTGCACACCGACCCGGAGGAGGCGGTGCGCGCCTGCCGCGACGTCGGCGCGGCCCGGATGGCGCCGATGCACTGGGCCACCTTCGCGCTCTCGGCCGAGCCGCCGCTCGAACCGTTGACCAGGGTGCGGGCCGCCTGGCGGGACGCCGGCCGCCGCCCCGAGGACCTGTGGGACCTGCCCGTCGGCGGCTCCCGGGTGCTGGGCGGGACCGGCGACCAGTCGATCAGTTGAGCTTGGCCGGCGCCGGGTGGCCGCCGCGCGGGTGGCGCAGTCGGCGCCAGGCGGGCGGCGCGGCGGCGATCAGCAGCGTGAGGACGACCGCCGCGAGCACTCCCTGCCAGGGGTGCGGGAAGAGCGCCCCGCCCAGCATGCCGAGCAGCTGGTAGGTGGCCGCCCAGGCCAGCGCGGCCGGCAGGTCGGCCCGCAGGTAGGCGCGCATCGGCATCCTGGCCAGCAGGCAGGCCAGCATCACCGGTATCCGGCCGGCCGGGACCAGGCGGGACACCAGCAGCACCGTGGTGCTGCCGGCCGCGAGCCGCGCCCTGGCCCTGGCCAGACGCTCGGGCGCCACCTGCTGGTGCATCCGGTCCAGCCAGCGGGAGCCGTTGCGGGAGCGCACGCCACGCCGGCCGAGCCAGTACAGCAGCGCGTCGCCGAGGAAGGCGGCCGCCGTCGCCACCAGGAACACCAGCAGCGTCGGCAGCGCGGGCCGCGGGTGGTGCAGGGCCACGGCGGCGGCCGAGCTGACGAGCGCCCCGGTGGGCACGACCGGCAGCAGCGCGCCGAGCAGCACGAGCAGGAACAGCGAGGGGTAGCCCACCACCTGCGGGGCGGGGTTGGTGGAGACGGCCTCGGTGGCGGCGGCCGTCGCGGCTATCGCGCTCACCGGCCGGTCACCGCCAGCCGGACGCTCTCGCCGTGGCCGAGCCGGTGCACCCGCACCCCGGGCGCCAGCCGCGCCGCGTGCCGCACGAACTCGTCCCCCGGCGAGTGGAACTCGTACGCCCGCACCGCCGCCATGCCCACCGGCCAGAACGTGCCGTAGTGCACCGGCACGGCGCTGTGCGGGCGCAGCGCGACCAGCGCCTCGGCCGCCCGCTCCGCGTTCAGATGGCCGTGCCCGAGGCGCGGCCCCCAGCCGCCCACCGGCAGCAGCGCCGTGTCGACCGGGCCCGTCTCCGCGGCCATGGCCTCGTACAGGTCGGTGTCGCCCGCGTAGTACGTCCTCGCCTCCCCCTCGATCACATAGCCGAGCGGCTGGACCCGGCGCGGGAGGAACGGCAGCCGCCGCCCGTCGTGCGCGGCCGGCACCGCCCGCACCGTCACCCCGCCCACCGGGACGCTGTCCCCCGGGGTCAGCTCGCACACCTCGAGCCCCGCGGCAAGCCGCCGCAGGCGCGGCACCGCGCGCAGCGCGCCGCGCGGCAGCACGAGCAGCGCGCCGGCGGCGACCCGGGAGAGCGAGCGCAGGTGCAGGTGGTCGGCGTGCAGGTGGGAGACGAGCACCGCGTCCGCGCGGTGCGCGGCCGGCGGCGGCAGGGCGCCGCGGCGCCGCCACAGGTGGGCGCAGCGCAGCGTGAGCACCGGGTCGGTCAGCACCGTAGTCCCGGAGTCCCGCACCGTCGCGGTGGCGTGGCCCCACCAGGTGATCTCCACCGGCATCAGGAACTCCTCCCGGCCGCCGGACGCTCCTCGGACGGCCGTCGCCTTCCAGGATGCCAGGCCGCCACGCGGCCCCGGCCGGGGCCGCGTCGACGGTCCGCGGTCGGTCGGCGAGGCCACCGTGCCCGGTGGGGCGAAGGGGACGCCAGGGGACGATTTGGCGGGGCAGGGAGAATGGGAGAGCGGTCGTCGAAGCCAGCAAGGGAGGAGGCGTGATGCCGGTCACGGCCTGGCGCGCGGGTGCCGCGCTGCTGCGGGTGCTCGCGGTCTGGGCGGTCAGCACGCTCACGATGGTGCTGCTCGCGCTGCTGCTGCCCGGTTTCCGCCTCCAGTCGGCCGACGGCGACAGCCTGACCCGGCTCGGCCTCACCGCCGCGCTCGGCGCCGGCTTCTTCGGCCTGCTCAACGCGCTGGTGTGGCCCTGGCTGGTGCGCGCCCTGCTGCTCGTGCCGGCGCTGGTGCTCGGCCTGCTGGTCTTCCTGCTCAACGGCTCCCTGCTGCTGCTCGCGCTCAGCGCGGTCCCCGAGGGGCGGGGCGCCGCCAGCCCCGCCGTCGCCGCCGTGGTGGCGGCCGTGATGTCCATCGCCTCCTCCGGCACCAGCACCCTGCTCGCCGTCCGCGACACCGGCGCGCAGCGCCGCAGGATGCGCCGGCTCGCCGGCTGGCGCGCCACCCGGGGCCAGCCCGCGCCCTCCTCCGGCACCCCCGGAACCCCCGGGACCGTCTTCCTCCAGCTCGACGGCGTCGGCTACGAGCTGCTGTGCGAGGCCGTCGCCGGCGAGCGCCCCCTGATGCCGACGCTCGCCGCCATGTGCGGCACCACCCACCGGCTCACGCCCTGGCGCACCGACTGGTCGAGCCAGACCGGCGCCTCCCAGCTCGCCATCCTGCACGGCAGCAACGAGGACGTGCCCGCCTTCCGCTGGTACGAGAAGGAGACCGGCGAGCTGATCGTCAGCAACCGGCCGTCGAGCGCCGCCGAGCTCCAGCGCCGTGCCACCGCGCGCAGCGGCCACCCCGGGCTGCTCGCCCACGACGGCGCCAGCCGCGGCAACCTGTTCAGCGGCGGCGCCGACCAGGTGGCGCTGGTGCTCTCGGTGGCCAGGCGCGGCCCGGGGCAGCGCTCCCGCGCCGGCTACTTCGCCTACTTCTCCGACCCGGCGCACGCCGCCCGCACCGCGCTCTCCTTCCTCGCCGAGCTGGTGCGCGAGGTCGGCCAGTCGCTCGGCGCCCGGCTGCGCGGCGAGCGCCCCCGCGTCGCCAGGGGCGGCCTCTACCCGCTGATCAGGGCCTTCGCCACGGTCGTCCAGCGGGACGTGGTCACCGCCGCCGTAGCCGGCGACGTCATCAACGGGCGCACCGCCGTCTACGCCGACCTCGTCGCCTACGACGAGGTCGCCCACCACTCGGGCCCGCGCGGCCGGGACACCCGGCAGGTGCTGGCCGGCATCGACCGGTGCGTGGCCGCGATAGCCCAGGCCATCAGGTACGCGCCGCGCCCCTACCACCTGGTGCTGCTCTCCGACCACGGACAGAGCCAGGGCGAGACCTTCAGGTCCAGGTACGGCCTCTCGCTCGAGGAACTGGTGCGCGCCGGCTGCGGCCGGCCCCCCGTGCCGCGCCAGGCGTGCAGGACCGGCGCCGCCGGGGAGCGCGAGCCGGCGGGCGCCGAGGCGCGCGGGGTGGCCAGGGCCGCGCTGCACCGCCCGGAGGAGCCGCCCGAGCCGCCCGGCGGGCCGGCGCGCGGGCGCGGCGCGCCCATCGTGCTCGGCTCGGGGAACCTCGGCCTGATCTCCCTCCCCGACCTGCCAGGACGGGCCTCCGCCGAGGCGATCACCGCCCGCTACCCCGACCTGCTGCGCACCCTCGCCGACCACCGGGGGATCGGCTTCCTGCTGGTGCACAGCGAGCGGCACGGGCCCGTGGTGCTGGGCGCCGGCGGCGCCCAGCACCGGCTCGCCACCGGCGAGGTGCTCGGCGCCGACCCCCTCGCGCCCTTCGGCCCCGGTGCGGCCGACGCCGTCCGCCGCACCGCCGGCTTCCCGCACGCCGCCGACATCATGGTGAACTCCGCCGTAGACCCGGACACCGGCGAGGTGCACGCCTTCGAGGACCAGCTCGGCTCACACGGCGGCCTCGGCGGCGAACAGAGCCGGGCCTTCCTGATGTCGCCCCTCGCGCTGTCCCCGCCCGACGCCGAGCTGGTGGGCGCCGAGGCCGTCCACCGCGTGCTGCGCCGCTGGCTCGCCGAGGCGGCGGCCCACCCCGCCGAACCCCGCCCGCGGGCGACGACCGGCACGCCGTCCTAGGCTGGTCACCGGCGTCCGACGCGGAGGAGGGACACACCATGGCACCGCAGCCGTTGACGGAGCTGGAGATCGCCGAGTGCCTGAGCGGCCTGCCCGGCTGGACCGTGCGCGACGACCGGCTGGAGCGCGACTACACGCTCGCCGGCCACCTGCCGGCCGTCGCGCTGCTCACGCACGTCGCCGCCGTGCAGGAGGAGCTGAACCACCACGCCGAGCTGACCGTCACCTACAACCGGCTCCACGTCGCCGTCAACACCCACAGCGTCGGCGGCAGGGTGACCGAACTCGACGTCCAGCTGGCCCGCCGCATCGAGGAGATCGCGCCCGCGCACGGCGTGCGACCCTAGGCCCTGTCGGGCCGATCTTTCCGGGGCCGCGACGCCATACACGGCACCTCGCTGCGTTACCGAATCGCGCGAATACGGCCAAGTATGAGCTGCGATCCGGCGCCTTGCGACGCACCGCGTCTGACGCCGCGGCCTGATCCGAAAAGATCGACCGGACAGGACCTAGGCCTTCTGCCTCGTGCCGGAGGCGAGGTCGGCGCGGACTTCGAAGACGAGTTCGCGGCCGTCCTCCTCGTCCCACTGCTCACCGACCTCGACGAAGCCGAACCCGGCGATCGTGGCCAGGGACGCCACGTTGTCGGGACTGATCGTCGCCCGCACGGTCGTGACCACGGATTCGCCGGCGGCCCGGCGCAGCAACTCGACCAGCATCGCCCGGGCATAGCCCCGGCGGCGGAAGTCAGGCGCGACCGAGTAACCGATCTCGACCATGCCCGCCTCGTCGGGCGGCCCGTGGAACCCGCAGTGCCCGACGACGACACCTTCCTCCCCGATCACCGCCTGCCGCGCCATCCACCGCGCGTGACCGGGGTCCGCGGCGATCTGGCCGAGCCGGAACCGCCACAGCCAGCGAGCCCTGTCGGTCACGAAGTAATCGCTCAGGGGAACTCCCGCCGCCCTGCCGGCCGCGGACAGGTCCCCTTCGAGCAGCGCGGACATCGCTCCGCCGGACAGTTCCACGAAGCGCACTCGTGCGTCCTGGTGGTCGGCTTCATCTTTCACCGTGCAGATGGTCACGGATCAACCGGCAGGCGTCCAGCGGATTTGCCCCGGCCCTTCTCGTCAGCTCCAGTCGAAGGTGTCCGGATCGGGGCCGAAGCGGGTGCCCCGGTCCAGGGTCGCGAACGCGGCCAGGTCGTCCTCGTCGAGGTCGAAGTCGAAGACGTCGATGTTCTCCCTGATCCGGGACGGCGTCACGGACTTGGGGATCACCACGTTGCCGATCCGCAGGTGCCAGCGGAGCACCACCTGGGCCGGGGTCCGGCCGTGCTTCTCGGCGATCCGGCCGATCACGGCGTCGTCGAGCAGCCCCTTGCCCTGGCCGAGCGGCGACCACGCCTCGGTGGCGATGCCGAGCTCCGCGTGCAGGGCGCGCAGCTCGGACTGCTGGAGGTAGGGGTGCAGCTCGATCTGGTTGACCGCCGGCACCACGCCCGTCTCCTCCACCACCCGCCGCAGCTGCGGCGGGTGGAAGTTGGAGGTGCCGACCGCCCTGGCGCGGCCGGTCTCGGCCAGCTCGCCGAAGGCCCGGAGGATGGTCACGTAGTCGTCGCGCATCGCGCGCGGCCAGTGGACGAGGTAGAGGTCGACGTAGTCGAGCCCGAGGCGGGCCAGGGAGGCGTCGAACTCCCGCAGCACGGCGTCCCGGGTCCAGGTCTCCGACGCGCTGTTCCACAGCTTGGTGGTGACGAACAGCTCGCCACGGTCCACCCCCGAGGCGGCCAGCGCCCGCCCCGTGCCCTCCTCGTTCCCGTAGATCTGCGCCGTGTCGATGCTGCGGTAGCCGGCGGCCAGGGCCTGGGCCACGGCCGTCTCCGCCTGGTCGTCCGGGACCTGCCAGACGCCGAAGCCGAGTTGCGGCATCGCCACACCGTTGCCGAGGGTCACGTTCGGGACGCTGCTCACGGGGTACCTCTGTCCTTTTCGTGCGAGTTGGTGCGAACTTCCGGTGGGATCTCTCGGCCCATCGTCCCCGACCGGCCCCCGCGCCGCATCACGCGGGCCGAGGAGAGACAATGGCGAACGTGCGCAGACTGGCCCGAATGATCGACCCCTTCATCGTGCTGCTGTTCGCGACGGTCGGGCTGGCCGCGTTGTTCCCCGCCAGCGGCCGGGTCGCGGACGGCGTGGACGACGCGACCGTCGGCATCATCGGGCTCCTCTTCTTCCTCTACGGCACCCGGCTCTCCACCCGCGAGGCCATGGACGGGCTGCGTCACTGGCGGCTCCACCTGACGATCATCGCCTGCACCTTCGTCGTCTTCCCGCTGCTCGGCCTCGCCGCGCGCGGCCTGGTGCCGTGGCTGGTCAGCGACCCCCTCTACCCGGGCCTGCTGTTCCTGTGCCTGGTGCCCTCCACGGTCCAGTCCTCCATCGCCTTCACCTCCATCGCCCGGGGCAACGTCGCGGGCGCCATCGCCGCCGGCTCCTTCTCCAGCCTGCTCGGCGTGATCGTGACACCGCTGCTCGCCGCCGGCCTGATCGGCGCCAGCGGCGGCTTCTCCCCGGACACGCTGCTGGCCATCGGCGGGCAGCTGCTGCTGCCCTTCGTGCTCGGCCAGCTGCTGCGCCGCTGGATCGGCGGCTTCGTCAAACGGCACCGGCGGGTGCTGTCCCTGGTGGACCGTGGCTCGGTGCTGGTCGTCGTCTACGCGGCGTTCAGCGAGGGCATGACGCAGGGCGTCTGGGGGGAGGTCAGCTGGCGGCGTCTGGTCGCGCTGTTCGGCGTGCTGGTGGTGCTGCTCGCGGTGATGCTGCTGCTGACCACCTGGGGCTCGCGGCGGCTGGGCTTCGAGCGGGACGACCGGGTGGCGATCGTCTTCGCCGGCTCGAAGAAGTCGCTGGCGGCCGGCCTCCCGATGGCCGGCGTGATCTTCCAGGGTCAGGCGGCGATGGCGGTGCTGCCGCTGATGATCTTCCACCAGCTCCAGCTGATCGTGTGCGCGTTCATCGCCCGCCGCTGGGCGCGCCTGCCGGCGCCCGGCTCGAAGGAACCCCGGCCGACGACGACCGTGGTCGCCCAGGAACCGGCCCACCGCTGAGTGGCGCTACCGCTCCACGGCGCTGAGGATGCGGTCCGCCACCAGGGCCGGTTCGTCGGTCGGCAACGCGTGCCCGGCCCGGGGCACGATCTCGACCCGGGCGGCGGGCACGGTCCTGCCGAGGCGGTCGGCGACCTCGCGCGAGTCGTGCATGGCGCTGCGTGCCCCGAGCAGGAAGAGCGCCGGGGCGCGCACCAGGCGTAGTTCCTCGTCCGAGAAGACCGGTGGCACGGGAAGCGCACGGCGGAACCCCCGCGAGGCGCGCATCAGGCCCATGAGTTCACGCTCCAGGATGGCGGAGTTGCCGACCAGGCGTGCCAGACGCGGGCGCAGTGGTCGCGGTGCCGTCGCGGCGAGACCGCCGGCGATCAGCCAGGCGTAGAAGCGCGGGCCGAAGTCGGCGAAGCCCGCCGGGTCCACCAGGGTGAGGCCGCCCGCGTGGTCGGGGTGGTGGATCTGGTGGTTGAGGGCGAGCCAGCCGCCGTAGGAGCAGCCGACGATGTGGGGAGCCGTGGCCTCCGTCGCGACCAGGAGTTCGTCCAGCCAGGCCGCGCCGTCCCGACCGCCCTCGATCGGGGCGGTCTGCGTGCTCGCGCCCGGTTCGCCGAGGGTGTCGACGGCGATGACCGGATGGCGTCGGGCCAGCACCTCGACGTACCGGTGCCACATCAGCGCGTTGCCCCCCGATCCCGGGAGCAGCACGATCGGCTCGCCGTGCCGGGGGCCGGTCCGGTAGACGCGGGTGGTGCCGAAGGCGGTCGGGATGTCGAGCGCGGTGCGCGGCCCCGGCCACAGGCGGGCCAGGGCTCGCTCGTAGGCGCCGTGGTAGCGGGCCCTGGCCTTCTCGTCCTTGAACTCGCTCAGCTTCATGATACAGGTGTATCACATTTTATGATACGGGTGTACCGCGAGGGAGGTGGGCGCCGTGCCCGTCCGGGTCGATCACGAGGAGCGCAGGCGGCAGATCGCCGAGGCGCTGCTGCGCATCGCCGACACGCAGGGCCTGCAGTCGGCCAGCATGCGGGCCGTCGCCGCGGAGGCCGGCGTCTCGCTGCGGCTGGTGCAGTACTACTTCACCACCAAGGAGGCGCTGCTGCTTGACGCGCTGGACAGGCTCGGCGGCCAACTCCGGGCCCGCATGGAGAGGTGGATCGCCGCGGCGGGGGCCCCGGCCACGCCGCGCGGCGTCGTGACCGCGGTCCTGTCGAGCATCCTGCCGACCGACCAGGAGAGCCGCCGGATCACCAGGACCTACGCCGCCTACTACACGCTGGTCCTCAGCGATCCCGAACTGACGGGGAGGCGCGGCACCGCCCAGCCCGACCTGCTGGAGTCCTTCCTGGTCAAGCAGGTCCGCGCGGCACAACAGGCCGGGGAGATCGACGCGGGCAGGGACCCCGAGATGACCGCCGCCGGCTTGCTGGCCATGGTCAACGGCCTGGGCTCGAGCGTGCTGGGCGGCCAGCGCTCCGGCGAGTCGGCGCTGACGATCCTCACCCGTCATCTGGACGAGCTGTTCCGATCGCCGTGACGGCGACCCGTCAGACCGCGGCGGCCTCCGGGAGGATCACACGGTCCGCGCCCGCGTAGACGTTCATGGACGTGCCGCGCAGGAAGCCGACGAGGGTGAGTCCTGACTCCTCGGCCAGGTCGACGGCGAGGGAGGACGGCGCCGAGACGGCGGCGAGGGCCGGGATGCCGGCCATCACCGCCTTCTGGACCAGTTCGAAGGAGGCCCGGCCGGAGACCAGCAGCACCGTGTCGGTGAGTGGCAGCAGCCCCTGTTCCAGGGCGCGGCCGACCACCTTGTCGACCGCGTTGTGGCGGCCCACGTCCTCCCGGACGTCGAGGAGTCGGCCGTCGGCCGCGAAGAGGGCGGCGGCGTGCAGGCCGCCGGTGCGGTCGAAGACGCGCTGCGCGGACCGCAGCCGGTCGGGGAGCTCGGCCAGCAGGCCCGGGTCGAGGCGCGGGCCGCCGGTCAGCGGCAGCGGCCAGCGGGCCGTGGTCCGCACCGCGTCCAGGCTGGCCTTGCCGCAGACGCCGCAGGACGAGGTCGTGTAGACGTTCCGCTCCAGCGTGATGTCCGGCAGCGGGACGCCGTCCGCGAGGCGGACGTCCAGCACGTTGTAGGTGTTGCCGCTGCCGTCCGGGCCCTGGGCGCCGGCGCAGTAGGTGATGCGGGCCAGCTCCTCGGGCCGGCCCAACACCCCTTCGCTGACGAGGAATCCGGCGGCGAGCGCGAAGTCGTCGCCCGGCGTGCGCATGGTGACGGCGATGGCGCGTCCGTTGACCCGGATCTCCAGGGGCTCCTCACCCACCAGGGTGTCGGCCCGCCGGCTGACGGCACCGTCCCGGATCCGGACGACGCGGCGGCGTTCGGTGACTCGTCCCATGGGTTCATCATGCCCCGAAGCGAGCCGGAAAGCGCCCGCTGTGTACGGGATACCGTCGACAATCGACCGAAACGCGTCAGCCGTCGGCGCGTCTGCTCTCCGGCGGGCCCAGGTAGCTGGGGCGCAGCCCGCCCGTGTCGACGACCAGTTTCTGCAGCACCACAGTCGGGTCCACCATCCAGAACCGCAGCACGTGCCGCCCCGGCTCCGCGATGGTGTGCTCGGTGGTGGTGATCCGGACGTTGTCCGAAGTACCGTGCTCCCACTGCCGGTTCATGGAGGTGTCGTCCGCGCCGCTGACCGCCGTGACGTTCACCGGGACCGGAGCGGCGCCGTCGAACGAGACCGCGTAGCTCAGGCCGTCCGTCGGCAGCACGTTGTTGCGCGGCGAGAGGTAGGCGAGCACCCGCACCCGGCCCGCCGTGAACAGGGTCAGGTCGTACTCGAGTCGCGGGCCGCGGCCGCCCGGGGTCTGGCGGTCCGCGGTGACCGGGAACGGCGTGACGCCGTCGCCGGTGCGGCCCAGGTCGGGGACGCGCTGCCAGCGGACTCCGGCGCCGCCCACCGCCCGGTCGAAGTGCCCGGCCTCGATGGAGACGTAGCCGTTGGCCTCGACGAAGCCGGCGAGCCGGCGCAGCGGCACGCCCGGGTTGGTGACCACCGCCGTCACCTCGACGCTCGCGCCGCCGGGCCCGGTGACGGTCAGCGGCACCCGGGTGGTGCCCAGCGGAGCCGCGCCGAAGTCCACCGTGACCTCGGCCCGCACCTGGCTGGTGACGGTGCCGGCGGCGGGGGAGACCCGCAGCCACGGCACGCCGGGTTCGATCCGGAAGTCGAACGGCTGCCGGCCCCGGTTGAACACCTCGACATACTGGGCGGGTTGCGACTGGTAGGGGCTGAACTCGGGGAGCACGGCCGGGCCCTGGGCGGCCGGCCACCACTCGGCAGAGCCGTCGATCGCCACGCCGAGCTCGGCGCCGGCCGGCGGGTCGATCCTGCGCACCGGCGGGAACACCTCGTCCGGCAGCGCCACGTGGTCGGGGGTCTGCGGCTGCTGCCACGGCGCGTCCTGCCCGTAGCGGGCGACGTCGCCGTAGCCGATCTTCGGCTGCGTCTGGAAGCCGGCCCACTTCCCGTCCCGCAGCGTGTTGTTGTAGTAGTCCGACATCGCCTGGTCATCGGCGAACCTGGCGTCCGTGTCGTCGGCGAGCTGGTTGGCGGCGGCTCTGCCCTGCCGCGCGTAGTGCAGGTTGGTGAACTCGGCGGCCCGCAGGGCGTAGAGGTTGGCGGTCGCCTCCACCTGGTACTGCACCAACTGGTAGTACGCGTCGTGGTACTCGACGGGCAGTGCCTCACCGATCCGCTGCGCCCGCGCGTCCAGCTCCTCCCACTCGGCGGTGACCCGCTCCAGCTCCCGGTAGTCGGTGAGGCTGAACGGCGTCGCCTGGTCGTCGTAGACGATCGCGGAGGCGTCGGTGGCCGGGTCCTTCGTCGGGTCGACGGTGATCCGCCGGTTGAGCAACTCCGGCTTGCGGCGCGCCTGGAGGACGCCGTAGTCGTGCAGGACCCCGGCGATGGCCTCGGCGTGCCGGCGGCCGAAGTTCTGCTCCGCGTACTGGCGTTCCCACTCGCCGAGCCGCTCGATCGGCCAACGCTCCGGGTCCCAGGCGTAGTCCAGGAAGAACTGCAAAGGCAGCTCCTCCGCCTTCAGGTCGCCGACGTTGACCACCCAGAGGCGGTCGATGCCGTACCGGTACGACAGGTGTAACTGTTCCCAGGTGGAGGCGAGGTTGACGGTGTCGACCCACTTGTAGTTGCGGCCGCCGCCTACGTAGTCGAAGTGGTAGTAGAGGCCGTAGCCGCCGGACCGCTCCGGCAGCCGGGGGTCGGGGACCTTGCGCATGTTGCCCCAGTTGTCGTCGCAGAAGACGACGGTCACGTCGTCCGGCGGGCGAAGACCCTGGTCCCAGTAGCGCTGCACCTCCTTGTAGAGCGTCTGCACCTGGGGGATGGCGGTCAGGTCCTCGGCGCCGGTCACCTCGGCCAGGATCTCGCGCTGCGCGGCCAGGATGGACTCCATGAGTTCGATGCCGTCCCCGTCGGGCAGGCTGACGTCGCCGTTGCCGCGCATGCCGAGCGTGACCACGCCCTCGAAGTCCTCCTCGACCATGCGGCGCACGCCGTCCGCCCAGTAGCGCCTGATGGCCTCGCCGTTGCGGCGGAAGCTCCACTCGCCGGTGCCGCCGTACGGGTCGCTCCCGGGGGTGACGACGTTCCCGGCCGCGTCGCGCCGGGCCGGGACCGCGTGCCGGTTCCACTCCTCGATGCCGCGCATCATGGGAGCCTCGTGCGAGGTGCCCATGACGACGCCGTACTCCCTGGCGGTCGCGTGGTTGGCCGGATCGTCCTCGGCGAAGGCGCGGCCCCAGACGGCGGGCCACAGGTAGTTGGCCCGCAGCCGCAGCATCACCTCGAACACCCGGGCGTAGAAGGCGCTGTTGAAGCCGTTGGGGAAGTCGGGGGCGTGGCCCGGGCCGAAGAACGCCGGGGCCCAGGTGCCGAGCGCCGGGTTCTCGTCGTTGATGAAGAAGCCGCGGTACTTCACGGCTGGGGTGCCCTGGGTGAACCGGCCGGGCAGCAGGTAGACCCGCTCGTGGCGGGGGACCGGCACGTCGTCCCACCAGTGCCACGGCGAGACGCCGAGCTGGCGCGAGGTCTCGTAGACGCCGTAGATGGTGCCGCGCTGGTCGCTCCCGGCGATCACGAACGCGCGCCGCACCCCGGGCAGCGGATTGTGCACGAGCTGCTCGCGGGTGGTCTCCCACTTCCCGGCGATGCCGGCGATGTCCACCTTCCCGGCGGCGACCAGCTGGTCGATCAGCGGGCTGCGGCCGATGGTGCCGACGATGACGAGCTCGTCCTGGCCGGCCGGCGCCCGGTCGTGGCTGATCTCGGGGGCGGCACCGGTGACCCGTTCGAGGTCGGTCCGCAGGTCGCGCACCGCCCGCAGCACGCCCGGGTGGTCGGCCGAACTCACGACGATCGGGACGGTCCTGCCGTCGGTCGACAGGGGCAGGCTGCCCGGCTGCCAGACGGTGGAGACGAAGGTGCTGCGCCGCTCTGTCGCCGGCGGGGTGGCGACCGCGCCGGCGGGGGCGGCCGCGGCGACGGTGGGTGCGGTGCCGGCCGCCGTCACCGTGAGCGGCAGGAGACCGAGGAATGCGCGACGGCTCGTCATGATCAATCTCCGTGCGGGGATCCGATAATTCTCGGGATGGTTCCGGAAGATGCTGGCCGTGACTCCGGACGAAGCTAACGACGGGGCATGCCCAGGTCAATACTCGGTTCCCGACTGTCATGGCGGTGGTCCCGAAAGGGAGTTGGGGTCATGCCGGGCGGCACGCGCACCCCTCCGAGGTCTGAAAACCTTTCGGGCCGCCCGCGGCGGCCGGGTCCACATCCCGACCACCTGGTTGACGCCCACGTCGGGCGCTGTTCCACTGAGAGCATGAGCGGCGAGCGGCGCCTGACCACCCGCGACCACATCGACTTCGGTCGCGTGTGGTCCGCCGCGTGTCGCCGCGCCTGACGCGGCCGACCGCCCCCGCCCTGCCCGGCGTGGCCGCCTGACCGGTCGATCCCCGCCGCCCCGCGCGGCCCGGCCGTCCCTCCCCAGCGCATCCGCCCTGTCGCATCCCGCCTTCGAAGGGGCCCATCGCCATGCCCGTCGAATTCCTCGGTATCGCCGCCACCAACGACGGCTCGGAGACCACCGCGCGCTCCGGCGCCGCGTTCGACCCGGGCTACACCCTCCGCCTCGCCCGCGCCCACGAGGACCACGGCTGGGACCGGGTGCTGTTCGCCTACGGATCCGGCTCCCCCGACCCGGCCACCGCGGCCGCGTTCCTGGCCGCCCGGATGGAGCGGCTGAACATCCTGCTCGCCCACCGGCCCAACGTCTCCTATCCGACGTTCGCCGCCCGCTCCTTCGCCACCCTCGACCAGATCAGTGGCGGCCGCCTCACCGTCCACTTCATCACCGGCGGCAACGACCACGAACAGCGGCGGGAGGGCGACACCCTCACCAAGGACCAGCGGTACTCCCGCACCCGCGAGTACATCCAGATCGTCAAGAAGATCTGGACCAGCCACGAGCCCTTCGACCACGAGGGCGAGCACTACACCTTCCACGACTACGTGAGCGACGTCTTCCCCGTCCAACAGCCGCGCCCCGGCGTCTCGTTCGGCGGCTCCTCGGCCGCCGCCCTCGCGGCCGGCGGCGCGGAGGCCGACATCTACTGCCTGTGGGGCGAGCCGCTGGCCGAGACCGCCCAGCAGATCGAGGCGGTGCGGCAGGCCGCTGCCGCCGCCGGCCGCCGCGAAGTACCGCGCATCCAGGTCGCGTTCCGGCCCATCATCGCCCCGACCGAGGAACTCGCCTGGGAGAAGGCGTACCGCACGGTCGGCGCGATCAGGCAACGGCGCGGCGGGGACGGCGGGTTCGCCCCCGAGAACACCGGATCGCAGCGACTGCTGGCCATCGCGGAGCGGGGCGAACGCTACGACCGCGCGCTGTGGACCCCGACCGCGGCCGCCACCGGCGGCGCGGGCAACTCCAACGCCCTGGTCGGGACCCCGGAGACGGTCGCCGCAGCGCTGTTGGATTACTACGACCTCGGAGTGGACATCATCTCGGCGCGGGGTTACGACCTGCTCGGCGACGCCATCGACTTCGGGCGACACGTCATCCCCCTCGTCCGCGAGGAGGTGGCCAGGCGCGACGCGGAGTTGGCGGCCCGGCGCGCGCCGGCCGCCGCGGCCGGATGAGGCGCCCGGGGGCCGCGCGAGCGGACGTGACCGGCGCATGCTGACGGGCACCGAAAGACCGAGGGGCGGCGGGCAGGATGGGTGACGGAGGTCTCGCGACCGACTGTCCCGCCCCGCCGCCGCCCGCCCCGACCGAACCCCCGGTCGCCCCGGCTTCCGCCGCGTGGCTCCCCGTCCCGCCCGGCTGGCTGTTGACGTCCCGGCTCCACATCGATCTGCTCCGGGTCTGCAGCTCCTACCAACGAGGTTGATCGACCGCGGCGACCCGCCGCGAGCCGTCGCTCCCGCCTGCCCGGGCGAACCCCTCCCGCCGCTCGCCCGGCCGGCGACCTCCCGCCCGTTCCCGTCCGCGCCCGCGAGGGAGAACCATGTCCACGTCCCGTTCCACGACGTCGTCGCGGCCCGTCTGTCCGCCCGAGCCCGCCATCAGGGGCCGGATCGGTCCCGACGCCGACCACGGCTTCTACCCGGTGGCCCACCGCTACCACCTGTACCTGTCGCTCTCCTGTCCCGGCTGTCTGCGCATCGCCGTCACCCACGCCCTGCTCGGCCTCGACGACCGGATCTCCCGCACCCTGCTGCCGCCCGTGCCCGACGGCCCGGGCGCCGGCTACGCGGCGCTGCGCGCGCCCTACGAGGCGACCGCCCACGGCTACCGCGGGGCCGCCAGGGCCCCGGTGCTGGCCGACCGTTGGACCGGCCGCGTGGTCAGCAACCACACCCCCGACATCCTGCGCGACCTCTGCCTGCGGTTCGGCGGCGCGGGCGGGCCCGACCTCTACCCGGCGACGGCCGAGCGGGAGATCCGGGAACTCGACCTGCTCTGCGAGCGGGACATCGGCGCGGCGGCGCAGCGCGCCGGGCAGGCCGGCGGCGACGACGCGAGCCGGGCCGCGGCGCTCGATATCCTGCTGGGCGCGCTCGGCGCGCTGGAGGAACGGCTCGCGACCGGGCCCCACCTGGTCGGCGACGCGCTGACCGCCGCCGACGTCCACCTGTGGGTGACGCTGGTGCAGTTGGACACGGTGCACCGCTGGCACCTGGACGCGGAGGCGGTGCACCGGATCGCCGCGCACCCGCGGCTGTGGGCGTTCGCCCGCCGGCTGCTGGCGAACCCGGCCTTCGCCAGGCAGCTGCGTCTCGAGGAGATCGAGCGCCGCCACCACCACGACTGCCGGGGTCTCGAGGCCGCCGGCGCGGCCGTCCAGATCATCGACTGGACGGCCACCGACGACCTGCTGGCCTCGCCGGCCAGGCAGCGCCACCCGCGCTGAGCACTCCGGCCGAAGCCGGCGCCGGTCCGCGCCTCTCGGGGGGAGCCGCGGTGATCGCGGGGCGGCTCCACGGGGGGCGCGCCAACGGCCACGGCCGGCCGGCGGTCGCCCCTCCCCGCGCGGTCCGGCGAAGCGCTCAGCGCCCCGGCATCTCGGCCGGTTCGAGCAGGCGGCTGGTGGAGCCGTCCGGGGCCACCGGCAGCTCGCCGTCCACGGTGATCCGACGCAGCGAGCGCTGGTGGCCGTCCGAGTCGTCGACGGCGTAGTGCTGGGTGGCGCGGTTGTCCCACATGGCCACGTCCCCGGCCCGCCACTGCCAGCGGACCGTGTTCTCCGGGCGCTCGATGTGCCCCTGGAACAGCTCGAACAGCAACTGGGAGTCCCTGGCCCGCACTCCCGCCAGGCGCTGCACGAAGTTGCCGAGCAGCAGGGTGCGCTCACCGGTCTCCGGGTGCACCCGCACCACCGGGTGCTCGGTGCGGAACCGGGTGGCCGCGAACACCTCGCGGAACCGGGCCAGTTGCTTGGCGTCGGCCTCCGGTCGGACGGCGGCGTAGTCGAACTCGTTGGTGTGGATGGCCCGCAGGCCGTCGGCGAGCGCCCGCAGCGGCTCGGGCAGGCCGGCGTAGGCGGCGGCCGTGTTGGCCCAGACGGTGTTGCCCCCGTAGGGCGGGATGGTGATCGCCCGCAGGATGGAGAACGCCGGGTAGGCCGGCACGAAGGTGACGTCCGTGTGCCAGCGGTTGGCCCGGTCGCCGTGCTCGGAGTCGACGGGGAACGCGTAACGCCCGTCGGCCGCCGGCACGGTGGGGTGCGCGAAGAGCGGGCCGAAGAGCCGCCCGAACGCCTCGTGTCCCTCCTCGTCCAACTCGTGCTGGTCGCGGAAGAAGATCACCTTGTGGGCCAGCGCGGCGGCCCTGATCTCGGCCACGGTCGCGGGCGTCAGGTCGCCGCCGAGCCGGACGCCCTCGACGACGGCGCCTATCCGGCCGCCGAGGCGGGTGATGCGAAGAGTGGGGGGTGCGGTGGTCATGCGCGGGCCCTTCGTGCGGAGGTGCGACTCTGCCTCGATCTTGTAAAACGCGTGGCGCGATAAACCCGTTTCCGGCGTCGGGGAATTCACTTCCCGGTCCCTCGCCGGCGCGGCCCCGGTCCGGTACCGTGACGGGTTGAATCCATTCAGCCGGAGAGCGTGGAGTGCGCCATGCCCCGCACGCCCAACCGCAGAAGCGTGATCCAGACCGCCATCGGCGCCGCCGCCCTCGGCGGACTCGCCGCCGGCCGCGCCGGCGCCGCGGCGGCCGCAGGACCGTCCGTCACCGTGCGCGGCAGCACCCTGCTCGACGCGACGGCCCTCTACTTCGTCTCCTACGACGGCCTGGTCAACAACAACGCCTTCCAGAAGCACGGGCTGCTCACCCACAACGGCCACCAGTACGCCGTCTGGTACGCCGCCGACCGCCAGGCCACCGTCGCCCGACGCGCCCTGACGTCCACCACCTGGTCGAAGACCACCGTCGGCCACGCGCTCACGGCAAACGACTCGCACAACGTCATCTCGGCCGGCGTCTCGCCGGCCGACGGCCGGCTCCACCTCGTGATGGACTCGCACAGCGGCGGCTACTTCTACGTCAAGTCGGTGGCGGGCCTCGCCGGTTCACCGGCCGCCCACCCCTGGCGGGCCGACCGCTTCGGCCCCGTCCAGACCAGTATGGACGGCACCGCCCTCACCGCCACCCTCACGTACCCGCAGTTCCTCGTCTCGCCGGCCGGCCGGCTCCAACTCAGCTACCGCACAGGCTACTCGGGCAACGGTCAGGCCGCGCTCGCCGAGTACGACGGCACCCGCTGGACCAACCTCGGCGCCTGGTCGAGCGCCACCGGCACCTACACCACGGGGTACGGCAGCAGCGGCTCCCGCAACCTCTACCTCCACGGCCTCGACTACGGCCGCGACGGCCGGCTGCACGTCTTCGGCACCTGGCGCGAACAGTCGACCGCCGTGACCTGCGGCGCCAACCTCACCAACCATGACACGGTCTACCTGCGCAGCGCCGACGCCGGCCGCACCTGGACCAACGCGACGGGCGCGGTCGTCGGCACCACGGGCGCCCAGCTCGTCTCCGTCAACTCACCCGGCCTGGTGGTCGATCCACTGAGCCCCGACCACGCGCTGATGAACCAGGAGTCCCAGGCCGTCGACTCGGCCGGCCGGCCGCACGCGCTGATCAGCTACGTCCCGGGACGATTCGGGCAGTGCGTTCGCGACTACGTGGCCGGGCGGATCGCCAACGCCTACAACTTCCACGTCCACCAGGACGCGGCCGGCGCCTGGCACAAACGTGAGATCCCGGTCCCGCTGCGGTCGAGCCAGCGCTCCCAGTTGGTGTTCGACGCCTTCGACAACGCCTACGTCGTCATGCCGTACGTCCGGGTCGTCGCCGCCTCGGCCGCCAGCGGCTGGACCGACTGGACCCTGCTCCACGACGGAACCTCGACGCTCAACGCCTTCGGCGAGGTCGTCGTCGACTCGACCCGCGTCCCCGTCGACGGCGTGCTCTCCGTGCTCTACCAGGAGCGCTCCACCGGCACCACGCCCTCGCCGCTGCGCGTCATCGACTTCCAACTCCCGCGCGGCTGATACGTCCGTTCGCATTGAGCGGCCGGCTCAGGCCCGGCTCCGCACGAGCAGCCGGTCGGAGAGGCCGAGGCGCGCCGTGAGCGCCGCACGGCCCGCGGCCGTGACGAGCACCGCGCGGGTCGAGCCCACCCGGGAGACCCAACCGGCGTCGAACGCGTGTCGGCACAGCGCGGCGCCCACCGCGCCCGCCAGGTGCGGGCGGCGCTCCGTCCAGTCCAGGCAGGGCCGGACGGCGGGGCGACGGCCGCCGGCCGGGACCGTGACGCCAAGATCCCCGAGCCAGTCGTGTCCCGCGGCGGTGAGGCCGAGCCCGTGCGCCAGGTCCAGCAGGCCCCGCTCGACCATCGCGTCGGCGATCGCCACCCCGACCGTGCCCGCCAGGTGGTCGTAGCAGGTGCGGGCGTGCGCCAGCGCGTCGCGCCGGCCGGCGGCCGACAGGGTCGCGGGCCGCTCGGCGCGCCGGGGCGCGAGCGCCGCCAGGTCCTCGACGAGCTGGGCCACCTCGGGGCCGGCGAGCCGGACGTACCGGTGCCGCCCCTGCCGCTCCTCGGCGAGCAGGCCCCCACCCACCAGCGCGTGCAGGTGCTCGGTCGCGGTGGAGGCGGCGACGCCCATGTGCCGTGCCAGCTCCGTCGCGGTCCACGCCCGGCCGTCCAGCAGCGCCAGGCAGAAGCCGGCGCGGGTGCCGTCGGCCAGCAGCCTGGCCACGGCGGCCAGGTCGGGGCCCGAGGCGCGGGCCTGCGTGGTGTCCATGAGGCCATTGTCGCCGACGACGCTTCGGCGGCGGCCGAAGCGACCCAGGCCCCAGCGTTCCGGGCCATGAACGTCGCGCCACGGGACGCCCCCCACGTCACGATCGAGCCGAGCATCCTCTACTTCGGGACGCCGGTCGTCCTGCTGTCCACGGAGAACGAGGACGCCTCGGTCAACCTCGCCCCGATGTCGTCCGCCTGGGCCCTGGGGCGCCAGCCTCGCCGCCGAGTACCTGGCCGCCTACCCGACCGGGTCGCCGCCATGGTCCTCACCTCGCCCGGCACGCTCTGGGCCCCCGTGGCGAGGTCGACATCTGGGACCGCCTTACCGCCGAACAGGAGCGCCGCATCGAGGAGTTGGAGAACAACCCGCGACTGGTCGCCTGGTCGCTGCTGACCGGGGTCAACCCACGGGCCGCCCACGCGCTCGTCCCGGACGCCGAGATCGACCCGCTCTTCGCCGAACTCCTCGACATCGCCGCCCCGGCCGCCGCCTGCGACCCCACCCGGCCGCCGACGGTCACCTCCGCCGCCCTGCCCGGCTTCTACGCCAACCAACTCGTCAGCGCCGACCAGTCGACGGTCCCCGACCCGCGCCCCGCGCTGCGCTCCAGCCACGTCCCCACCCTGGTGCTGCGCGGCGACTGCGACTACAAGCGACCCGAGATCGCCGCCGAGTACGCCGAAGTCCTCCCGGAGGCCCGGCTGGTGACCATCCCCGACGCCGGCCACGTCATCGAGTCCGACCAGCCCGACGCCTACCGCGAGGCCATCCTGGGCTTCCTGACGCCCCGCCAGTGAGCGTGCCGGCGGCTCCTATTCGAGATGCGGGGCGGAGCGCGCCATGACATTCTCCGCCCCATGGACCGGGAACAGATCTCCAGGCTCGCCCACGCCGACCATCCGGTCGCGGCGCCGCTCGACGACGACGCCGTGCGTGGCCTCCTCGACCACGGCATCCGGCGCGGCGACGAGCGCGTCCTCGACCTCGGCTGCGGCCGCGGCGAATGGCTGCTGCGCGCCCTCGCCGCGCACCCCGGACTGCGCGCCGAGGGCGTGGACACGGCTGAGAGCGCGCTGGCCGAGGCCCGCGCCGCCGCCCGGCGGCTCGGCGTCGACGACCGCCTCACCCTCCACCACCGGGACGCCGCCGACTTCCCCGCCTCGCACGCGTTCGACGTGGTGCTGTGCGTCGGCGCCACCCACGCCTTCGGCGGCCTGCTCCCCACGCTGGCCGCCGCCCGCTCCCACCTCACGCCGGGCGGCCGGGTCCTGGTGGGCGACGGCTACTGGGCGCACCGGCCCACGCCCGAGGCCGTCGAGATACTCGGCGACCTCGCCGACCTGCCGACCACCGTCGACACGGTCACCGCGGACGGCTGGACCCCCGTCCACGGCCACCTCAGCACCCGCCGGGAACTCGACGGCTACGAGTGGTCCTGGACCGGCTCCCTCGCCTCCTGGGCCCTCGACCACCCCGACGACCCGGGCGCCGCGACCGCCCTGACCCGCGCCACCACCCACCGCGACCAGTGGCTGCGCGGCTACCGCGACGCGTTCGGCTTCGTCTGCCTGGTGCTGCGGCCGACGAACGGCTGACCGGAGCGGGGCCTGGCCTTGGTGGCGTGGCGGGCGGCCTTGTAGGTCTCGGGCAGGAAGCGGTGCTCGATGGCGGCGCGCTTGGTGGCGGCGTCGCCGCCGACGATCTCGGCGCGGCCCTTCATCATGGCGACGAAGCCCTGGCGGGCGACTTCCCGGCGGCTGTTCTTCTTCATGCCGGGCCCGAACGCGGTGTTGTCCATGCCGGCTCGCGCGTGGAAGTCGCTGTCGGTGGCGCCGGGCATGAGCGTGGTGACGGTGACGCCGTGGTCCTTCAGTTCCTCGCGCAGGCCGAGGGCGAACATGCGGGTGAAGGCGCGGGAGGGCCCGTACACGGTCTCGTAGGGGGTGGGCAGGGTCGCGGACAGCGACGAGGTGATGAGGATCCTGCCCTCGTGGTGGGCGGCCATGTGCCGCGCGACGTGCTTGGCGAGGTGGACGACCGAGGTGACGTTCAGGGAGATCAGCGAGAGTTCGTCGTCCAGATCGGTGTCGAGGAACCCACCGCCGATGCTGCGTCCGGCGTTGAGCACCGCGGCGGCCAGCGGCCGGCCGGTCTCCTCCACGGCCCGCCACACCGTCTCGACTCCGTGCGCCTCGGCGAGGTCGGCGCGGACGGGGACGACCTGGGCGCCGTCGCGGGTGAACTGCTTGGCGGCCTCCTCGATCCTCGCACTGCGGCCGGTGGCGACCAGGTCGAAGCCGCCCCGGGCGCACAGGCGGGCGATCTCGTAGCCGATGCCGTTGGAGGCGCCGGTGACCAGGGCCAGCGGGCGGGGGGAGGGGGTGCTCACAGGCTGCTCCTGTCGTCGGAGGGGGAGGGCGGACGGGGGGCGCCGTCCGGCTCGGGGCGGTGGGGGGCGGGAGTGTTCCAGTCGGCGAGCAGGCGCCATGCCTCCTGGGAGGCGCGGTCGGGGGCGGGCATGTAGAGGAAGAGGGTCTGGTCCTCCTCGCCGGGCGGGACGAGGGCCTGGTAGTCGATGGTCAGCGCACCGACCGTCGGGTGGTTGAAGCGCTTCTGGCCGTGGGTGCGGGTGAGGACCCGGTGGTCGTCCCACCAGCGGCGGAAGTGCTCGCTCTTCATCGTCAGCTCACCGACCAGTTCGGCGGTGCGGGCGTCGTCCGGGTACCGGCCGGCGTCCAGGCGCAGGATCGCCGTCATCTCCGCGGCCAGCCGCGCCCAGTCCACGTACAGCTCGCGGGCCTCCGGCGACAGGACGATCCAGCGGGTGAGGTTGCGCTCCCGGTAGGGCATCGCGTCGAAGTCGGCGATCAGGATCCGGCACAGGTGGTTGGTGGCCAGGATGTCGCCGCGTCGGCCGAGGACGAAGGCGGCGTGCTCGTGGAAGGAGTCCACGAACCGCCGCAGACCGGGGCGGGCGCGCTGCACGCTGGGCGGCGCGCGCCGGGCGCGGCGCCCGGGCCGGACCTTGACCAGGTCGTGCAGGTGCGACCGCTCCGCCTCGTCCAGACGCAGCGCCTGGGCGACCGCGTCGAGGACGTCGTCGGAGGGGGTGATGTCACGGCCCTGCTCCAGGCGGGTGTAGTAGTCGGCGCTCACCCCGGCGAGCTGGGCGACCTCCTCGCGGCGCAGTCCCGGCACGCGGCGGTAGGCACCGCTGGGCGGGAGGCCCACCGACTCGGGGTCGACACGGTCCCGGCAGCGGCGCAGGAACTGGGAGAGGTCCACGTTGCCGGCCATGGAACCATCGTCCCGCCGCGGTGGGGGCGCGGCGAGCGTGGTGGGTGGGTCGGCTTGTCCCAGGAAGCCGCGTCCCGGGAAGCCGCGTCCCTGGGGCGAAGCGGCCCTGGAATCGCGGGCCGAAGGCCGTTCCGGTGGTGATTTCGTGGCTGAGGCGCCCGGTGGACCGGGCCCGACCGGGCTCGACCCGGCGCCGACTCTCCGAGATCGACCACGACGCAAGGACCTCTCTCATGACCACTTGGCTGATCACCGGCTGCTCCACGGGCTTCGGCCGCCAGCTGGCCGCCACCGTGCTGGCCCGCGGCGACCGGGCCGTCGTCACCGCACGCCGCCCCGAGCAGGTCGAGGACCTGGTCGACGCCGCGCCCGACCGGGCCCTCGGCCTGGCCCTGGACGTCACAGAGCCCGCCCGGATCCAGGCCGCCGTCGCCGCGGCCGAAGACCGCTTCGGTGGCGTCGACGTGCTGGTCAACAACGCGGGCATCGGCTACTTCGCCGCGGTGGAGGAGAGCACCGACGACGAGGTCCGCCGCATGTTCGAGGTCAATGTCTTCGGCCTGTCCGCGATGGTCCGGGCCGTGCTGCCCGGCATGCGGGCCCGCCGCAGCGGCACCATCGTCAACTTCTCCTCGATCGGCGGCCTGCGGTCCTTCCCGGCCGTCGGCTACTACAACGCGACCAAGTTCGCCGTCGAAGGGCTTTCCGAGGCCCTGTGGCAGGAGGTCGAACCGCTCGGCATCAGGGTGCTGCTGGCCGAGCCAGGACCGTTCCGCACCGACTGGGCCGGCCGCTCCGCGAACGAGACCCCGCCCGAGCACGAGATCGCCGACTACGCCGCCACAGCGGGTGCCGCGCGTGCCTCCTTCCGCGAGAACACCGGCCGCGAGCCCGGCGACCCGGCCCGCGCCGCCGAGGCGATCGTCACCGCGGTCACCGCCGACAACCCGCCACACCGGCTCCTGCTCGGCAGCCCCGCCTACGACATGGCGCTGGAGAAACTCGACAAGCTGCGCGCCGAGTTCACCGCCTGGGAGGACCTCGCCCGCGGCGCGGACTTCCCCGCCCAGCGCTAGGGCCAGCCTCCCGTTCGCCCCGCCAGGTCCTCGACTCGTCGGTACGGCGGGCGGCGGGCGGCGGGCGGCGGGCGGGGGCCCAACGGCCCCCGGCCACCGCCCGCCGGCCCTCGGCGGCGCGGGTCAGTCGAACAACCGCTCGGCGGCGCGCAGGGTGTGTGCCGCGACCGTCCGGCCGAGCCGGACACCGGCCTCGTCCGCCGTCCTGGTGTGGATGCCGGAGAACACCCGGGCGTCGATGTTCTCCCGCGACAGCTGCCGCCAGGTGGTGTAGGTGCGGGTCACGCCCGGCGCGGTCGGGCTGGTCAGCTCGAACGGCGCGGTGCGGGCGCCGACCAGCGCGGTGAGCACGCCCTCGGCCGCGCCCGAGTAGGTGCCGTGGCCGCTCGGGTAGTCCGGGTGGGACGGCGTGACGTGCAGCGGGGTCCAGTCGGCGTCGCCCGCCGCGCGCAGCGCGGTGACCGGGCGCCAGGCCAGGTAGGCGTACTTGCTGTCGGACGTGGCGATCGCGGTGTCCACCAGCGCCACGTGGAACAGCGCCACCAACTCGGCCCGCTCACCGAGGTCTTCCGCCGACCGGCTGAGCGCGACCCGCAGCGGCTCCGTGTAGAGGGTCAGCGAGGAGCCGTACCAGAACGCGGCGGTCTCCGTCTGGTGCTCGGTGCGCACCGTGCTGTCCGCCGAGCCGTAGGCCGCGACCTCGGCCAGGTCGGCCCGGTGGCGTGCCGAGTCGACGGTGGGCGGCGGCGCGAGCCGGTACTGGTCGCCGTCCGACAGCAGGAAGGGCCGCGCGTTCCTGGTGCCGGCCTGGAGCGCGGGGCCGAAGGCCGGCGGCGTCGGCTGCCAGACGCCGGGCGCCGGCTGCGGCACGGGGAAGGTCACGTTGACCGAGGCCGGGTCGAGGCCGTCGCCCTCGCGGTCGGCCAACAGCGCCCGGGCCTCGGCGCGACCGGCCGCCAGGCCGGCGTCCTCGGCCGGGCCGTCGGGCACCCGGTCCAGGGTCTCCGCCAGCGCGGCGTCCAACTCGGTGGCGCGCGCGGGGGCGAGGGCGCTCAGCGCCTCGTGCACCGCGCCGGCCAGGGCGGCCTCCTGGAACTCGGCCCGGCCGTCACCGCGGAGCGCCCGCGCGGCGGCCGTCCAACCGATGGCCCAGGTGCGGTTGTTGGTGACCTGGGTGGACGCGCCGGCGGCGGCGACGGTGTCCGCCGTCACGTCGTACCACTCGACGGCGACGTCCACCGGCTCCTCGGCCGCGGTGGCGGCGCCGGACGGCAGGGCCAGGGCGCCGACGGCGGCCAACGCGAGGGCCGCGGGGAGGCGTACGGGCAGGCGTGCGGGAGTTCTGCTCAACGAAGGCTCCAGAGACGGAGATTGACGAGGGGGACGGCGGCCACCGCGCTCGTCATCGTCGCACCCCGATATTGCGCGGTCCTGGCCTCGCGTGACGCCGCCATTGCGGTTCGCGGCATCTGTGATTGGCTGGCCCCCGACTCGAACCGATGATCGTGAACGAAGGTACGTGATCCCCATGCCCCGTGTCGCCGTCACCGGCGGGAGCGGCAAGCTCGGCCGCGCCGTCGTCAGGGAGTTGCTCGACCACGGCTGGGACGTGGTCAACCTCGACCGGGCGGCCCCGGCCGAGCCGCTGTGCCCGTTCGTCCGGGTCGACCTGACCGACTACGGTCAGGTCGTGGGGGCCCTCACGGCCGTGGACGACCGCTACGACCGCGTCGACGCCGTGGCCCATCTCGCGGCGGTCCCGGCGCCGGGCCTGGTCCCGAACACGGCCGTCTTCGGCAACAACATCACGTCCACCTACCACGTCTTCACCGCCGCCCGGCTCGCCGGCATCCGCAACGTGGTGTGGGCGTCCAGCGAGACGGTGCTCGGACTGCCCTTCGACACCCCGCCGCCCTACCTCCCGGTGGACGAGGAGTACCCGGCCCGGCCGGAGAGCAACTACTCGCTCGCCAAGCACCTCGAGGAACAGCTGGCCGCGCAACTCTGCCGCTGGGACCCGACGTTGACGATGGTCGGCCTGCGTTTCTCCAACGTGATGGACGTGTCGGACTACGCCCGCTTCCCCTCCTTCGACGCGGACCCTGGGCTGCGCCGCTGGAACCTGTGGTCCTACATCGACGCCAGGGACGGCGCCCAGGCCGTCCGCAGGGGCCTGGAGTACCGGACGCCGGGCGCCGAGGTCTTTGTGATCGCCAGCCCCGACACGGTGATGTCCACCCCCTCGGCGGAGCTGGCCGCCGCCGGGTTCCCGGACGTCGAGGTCAGGACCGAACTCGGCCGCCACGAGTCGCTGATGTCCACGGCCAAGGCCCGCCGCCTGCTGGGCTACGCGCCGTCGCACAGCTGGCGCGACCACGTGTAGACGAGTAAGTCTGATCTCCGGTCAGTGGTCATATGCGATCAGTGACCGGGTGATCGGGGCCTTGGTTGCGTTGCTGTGCCACATCACGGCGGCCATCGCGAGGATGCGCTGAGCAACGCGAATCGCGACTCCGGCGCAGCTGCGGCCGCCATGGTCTTCGAGGTCGAGCTGGCCTGTGAGGGGGGCGTTCACCGACTCGATCAGTTGCCGCGCCTTCTTGAGCATCGGTTCGCCGTAGCGGGCCTTCTCGTCCTTGCGGGACGGTCGCAGGAGCGTGACGCCATGCTCCCCCCAGCAGCGTCTCGAAGGCTCGTCCGGCGAGGCCCTTGTCACTGATCAGCAGGATGCCATCGTGCTCGGCGACCACGTCTGCCTCGACTTCGAGCATCGAGGCCAGCACCTCGCGCTCGCCAATCTTCGGATCGGCCAAAGCCCACAGGATCGGCATCCCGGACGGAGTGCACACTCAGCCCCCAGTAGAACCGCGAGTGGCTGGCGCAGTACCCATAGCCCGCCCATCCGGCCAGGTCCGAGCGTTTCACCGTTGGCCGCGACATCCCGCAGGGCCCGGGGTGGAGTCCACGATCCAGCAGTCGTCCAGCCAGAAATCGCTCGACTTCGACAGCATCCGGATGACCCGCTTGACCCAGGCCGAGCGCGGACCGCAGCCGCTTGTCGTAGCCGGACTGCTGAGGGAGGTACGGGAACATCCCGGTGAGGTGCTTGCCGGCGTAGCGCAGCCAGTGCGTCTCGGACGTGAAGCCGAGCAGCGACTGGGCGAGCGCGAGGCACACAAGCTCGGAGTCGGTCAACACCGAGGGCCTGCCCAGCCGTCGTGGTCCCGCCAGCTCGTCGTCGATCTTCACGTACAGGGCGGTCAGAAGGGTCTCGATGTCGTTCGTCACACAACGATCAACGAGACCCTTCTCCTTTGCGCCCGCAGGACTTCAGACCTACTCGTCCAGCCCTACCAACCGAGGCGGGGAGGGGCCGCTCAGCATTCGTTACGGCGCGGGAGCGGCCCCCGCTCACAACCGGCGGGTGAACTCCTGGCGGTCGGCGAAGTTCTCGTAGCCTGCCCGTTCGAAAGCCATGATCATGGCGGTGTTGGCCGCGTCGCAGTCGCCGCGGATCTCCTCGGCGCCCGCTTCGACCAGCAGCCGCGTGCCGCGCGCCACCACCGCCGTCGCGTAGCCGTTGCCGCGGCAGGCGGGAGACACAGCCACCAGGCCGATCACCGCGGTCGAGGCGTTTCGGGCGGGGAGGCTGAGGGCAGCCGGCGTGCCGTCCGGAGCGTAGCCGAGTTCCCACCACGAGGGCTCGTACGAGAACTCCTCCATGTCCGCGAAGAGGCTCTCCGCCGCACGCCGGGCGCCATGCCGGGCGACCCTGGCAGCGAGTTGGGCGTCGGCGCTGGTCGGCAGCGCCTCGGCGAGGAGAGCGATGAACGGTTCACGGCCCAGACTGGGCAGGGAACGCCAGGTCAATCGGTCATCATGCGAAGTGAGTTCTACCCCGGAGCGGTGGCGGAAGCGGCGACCGTCACGGGCCCGCTCGAAGCCCGCCAGACGGAGAAGCTCGGCGCGCCGTTCCGGCTCCGCCTGGTACTGCGGCGGCTGCGTCGGCGAGTCGATGACGTGCTCCAGCTCCGTGGCGCCGAGCGAGTCGGCCAGGGCGACGGCCTCGGCCAGCAGCGCCTGGCCGGTGGCCAGGCCGGGTTCGTCCCACGGTGTCTCAAGGAGCACCAGGGCCATCGGGACGTCGTTCCCGGGGAGGGTCCATAGCGCGGTGGCCGCGGTGAGCCGACCGGCCTCGTCATCCGCGACCAGGCACCACTCCGGCCGGGTGCACTTCTTGGCAAGTAAGTCGGTGAGGTAGGCGGCCGTCCCGGCATTGCGCTCGGGCTGGTCGGAGTGCTGGACGAGGGCAGGTAGTTCGTCTGGGCGCGCTATACGTATAGGCATGTACTGGGATCATCCTGTCTCTCGATGACGTAGCTGGCTTTGCATGAAATCGCCACCCAGTGGCACCGGCAGGCCTGGCTGTTCCTGCCCTTGTCAGACCGACCATCAGACCCGGGCCTACGGACTGGATACTGTCGGCCTCCTGCCGCGGCGGTGGATCCCACGGCCGATCGGCGGTGGTCGTGGCCTGGCGCAGGGCGGTGCGGCGTGGGCATCTCATTCCACCGGGTAGCGCACCACCAACACCCCCTCCACATCCCTCTCCACCGCCTCGTACTGATGCGGTACATCCGCCGCCCACCGGGCGTGGCCGCCCGGGCCCACCTCGAGCGGGGCGGAGGCGGGACCAACCCGCGCCGTGCCGCTGAAGACCAGCAAGTGCTCCTCCGTGCCCGGCACATGAGCGGCCGAGCGCTGCACCGCGCCGCTCTGAATGCGGATGCGATACACCTCCGACACCGCAGCCGCGTCCTGCACGCGGTCCGTCAGCACCGCGTGCACCGCCGCGCCCTGCACCGGGGCGGGGCCGACGACCGCGCTCAGCGGCGCATCGAGGGCCGTGGTCAGCGCGTACAGCGTCTCCAGGGTCGGATTGCGCTGGCCGGTCTCCAGTTCCGAGAGCGTGCCCTTGCCGACGCCGGAGCGGCGGGCCAGTTCCGACAGCGACAGGCCGCCGTCCTGGCGCAGACGGCGCAGCCGCTCGCCCACCTCTTGGGCCAGTTCCATAGCTTTCCGCCCCTACCGCGCCGGTGATGCATTGTCGTGACGCGACTAGCGTTCCACAAACAGAACGTTCTGTAAATGGAACGATCGTGGCGATGCGCACGCACCGCGGCTCAGGCGGGGTTCGCACTTACTCGTCCAGCCGCCCCGCCCCTACTGTGACCGAGGGGCCGGGACGGCCCGCTCCGCCGCGCGGCTCACCGACTCCCAGCCGGCCCAGGTCTCCATGCGCTGCCTGGAGATGGCGAAGGCCACGTCGTAGACCATGCTGCCGAGCAGGAGCCGCAGCGGCGGTTCCTCGCTGGCGACCAGCTTCATCAACGCCTCGGCGGCCAGCCGTGGTTCGCTGTCCACCGACCCCTCGGCCCACTGCTTCTCCAGCTCCGCGCGCAGCTCGTCGTAGTGGGGATCCGGTTGGGTGGCCGTGGTGTTGGCGTAGAGGTCCGTCCAGTAGCCGCCCGGTTGGACGATGGTGACCCTGACGCCGAACCGGGCGGCCTCGGCGGCCAGCGCCTCGCTCATGCCCTCGAGGGCGAACTTGCTCGCGCTGTAGAGACCGGTGCTGGGGAAGCCGCCGAGCGCGCCGATGCTGGAGATCTGCACGATGTGCCCGCTGCCCTGGGCCCGCAGGTGGGGCAGCACGGCCTGGCCGACCCAGAGCGGGCCGAAGAAGTTGACGTCGAGCTGGGCGCGCGCCTGCGCCTCGGTGAACTCCTCCACCATGCCGGCGAAGAGTGCCCCTGCGTTGTTCACGACGAGGTCGAGCCGCCCGAAGTGCGCGACGGCCTCGCCGACGACGTCGAAGACCGCCTGCCGGTCGGTGACGTCGAGCCGCAGCGCGAGCAGGCGGCCAGGGTGCCGGGCGGCGAGCTCGTCGAGCGGCGAGATGTCGCGGGCCGTGCCGACCACGCGGTCGCCCGCGTCGAGCGCGGCCTCGGTGAAGGCGCGGCCGAGGCCGCGGCTCGCCCCGGTGATGAACCAGACCCGGGAGGAGGCGGCGGTGTTCGGGGTTTCCATGGTGTTCCCTTCTTGCGAGACGGTCCGTTCCGTCTCGCTGATGTGAACCATAGGTCGCCGAGCGCCTCCCGTCAAGACGGACCGTCTCGTCTCATGCATTGCTAGGGTGGACCCATGTCCAAGAAGGCCGCCCCCGACCCCAGCCGCCGCAGCGAGACCGCGCGGCGCGCCATCCTCACCGCCGCCCTCGACCTCGTCGGAGAGGTGGGATACGCGAAGCTCAGCATCGAGGGCATCGCCGCCGCCGCCGGCGTCGGCAAGCAGACGATCTACCGCTGGTGGCCCTCGAAGGGTGCGCTGCTCTTCGACGCCTTCCTCACCCTCGCCGGTGAGGGTGACGACGGGCAGAGCGCGGCCCTGCCCGACACCGGCGACCTCGCCGCCGACCTGAAGCTGGTGCTGCGGGCCACCGTCGAGGAGCTCAACGACCCGCGCTACGACCAGCCCATGCGCGCCCTGCACACGGAGATCGTCCACGACCCCGCCCTCGCCGCCGACTACGCGAAGCGGTTGGACGAGCCGATGCGGGAGTTGAAGAAGGAGCGCCTGCGATCGGCACGGGACGCGGGGCAGTTGGCGGCGGACGTCGACCTGGACGTGGCCGTCGACCTGCTGTTCGGCCCCGTCCTCAACCGCTGGCTCCAGCGCACCGGACCCCTCACCGCCGAGTACGCCGACCAGGTCGTCGACACGGCGCTGCGCGGCCTCCGGCCGCGTGAGCCGTAGGACGCGCAGCGGGGTGGTCGGTCAGCCCGTCGCGCAGGCCGAGCCGTTGAGGGCGAAGGCGGTCGGGCCTGACGCGTCGCCGGTGTGGGTGGCCTGGAAGCCGATGGAGACGCTGGCTCCCGGTGCGATGGTGCCGTTGTAGGCGGCGTTGGTCGCGGTGACCGCGCCGCTGCTCGGACTGTAGGTGGCGTTCCAGCCCGAGGTGATGCGCTGCCCGCCGGCGAGCGTGAAGCCGAGTGACCAGCCGTTGACGGTCGTGGTGCCGGTGTTGGTGACGCTGATGGACGCCGTCAGGCCGGTGTTCCAGCTGTTGGTGGTGACGGCGACGCGGCAGGCGCCGGTGCCCGGCTCCGGGCCGGGTCCCGGGCCCGGATCGGTGCCGCCCTCGCCGAGCGCCGCGGCCAGCGCCGGGTACCAGCGGCTCTCCAGCTTCTGGATGCCCGTCGTCTCGTTGGGGTGCACGCCGTCGGTGGTGTCGGCCGCGGTGTCGAAGCCCGTCCACTGGTCGACCACGGTGATCAGTGAGCGCTCGGTGCTGTGCGCGGCGGCCCAGCCCGGGATGGCGTTGTTGAGGTTCACCGCGCCCTGGGCACAGTCGGCGCAGCCGCCCGGGTTCATCGGCGGAATCTGCGCCACGATCAGCCTCATGTCCGGGTTCTGGGCCCGCATCTGGCCCAGCAGCGTGCTGTAGGCGTCCAGGATGGTGGCCGGCGGCAGGTGGCTCCACACGTCGTTGGTGCCGAGCATCATCAGCACGATGTCCGGCTGGGTGGCGGAGAGCCAGCCCGGCAGCTGGTTGTTGTTGGCGATGCCGGTGGCCAGGAAGCCGCCGTGCCCCTCGTTGTCGACGTCGAAGGAGCCCTGGCAGTAGGGGTTCTGGAGGGTGCCGACGAAGTCGACGTTCGTGTGGCCGGTGGACTGCAGGTGCTGCCAGAGCAGCGCGCGCCAGCAGCCGTTGTTGCCGGTGATGGAGTCGCCGAGCAGCATGACCCGGGTGGGCGCGGCGGCCGCGGCGGGCTGCGCCGCGAGGCCGGTGCCGGCCGCGAGCAGCAGGGTGAGCAGCAGCGTCAGGAGCCGACCGAGTCGGCGCCGTGGTGAGGCGGACATGAACGCTCCTCGGAGTCGGGGACAGGGGTTTGGGAGCGCTCCCAAGGCGGACTATCGAGCCACCCGTGAAGCTCGTCAATCCCCGCCGCGTCCCCGGTCTCCGGTCACTCGGTGAGCGCCGCCGCGAACCGCTGCCGGTTCCCGGCGAGCCAGGACCGCAGCCGGTCCCAGCGAGCCCAGCCGCCGTTCCTGGCGAGAGCCGCCAGGTAGACGGGGTCACCCCGCTCGACCCGGGCGGCGACGAAGGCCCGGCAGACGTCCGTCGCCTGCTCGATCACCAGCGGCAGCTCGGCGCGCTCCGGCCAGGAGAGCCCGTAGGCGTCCGCGAGCAGCCGCAGCCGGGCGAAGGGTTCCAGCTGTCGGGGAAAGGCGGAGGTCGCGGAGTCCGGGGCGAGCATGGGCACCCAGTAGCGGGCGGTCATGGCCAGGTCCCAGATCGGGCGTCCCGGGGCGGCCAGGTCGAAGTCGATCAGGGCGGCGGCCCGGCCGTCGGTGAAGACGACGTTCTCCGGGCAGACGTCGTTGTGGCAGAGCAGCGGCCCGCCCTCGGGGTCGGAGAGCTCGCGCGACCAGTCGGCCGAGGCGTCGACGGGGACGGTCGCGCTCACGTCGTGCAGGCGCCGCAGCAGCCGGCCCACCGACTCCAGGGCGGTGTCCGTCAACACCCAGTCGGGGAACGGCGGCAGGGCGACGTCTCCCGGGACGAAGGACAGCTCCTCCTGTCCGTCGTCGGTGAGCCGGACGGGGGTCGGGACGCCGTCGAAACCGGCCCGGCGCAGGGCGTGGAGGTGAGTGTGGAGCGCCCGCGCGCCCGGTGGGGCGGGGCGGACGACCACGTCGCCCCGCCGTCGTACCGCGCCCGCGTTGGCCATGCCGCCCGGCAGCGGCTCCCCGTCCGTCGTCACGGCGGTCACGTTACCGGCGGCAACCGGGCCTCGATGCCGTCGAGTACGAGGTCGAGCCCCAGCTCGAAGGAGCCGTCGAAGTCGGCGTACTCGACCTGGGCGTGGCCCGCCAGCGTCGGGTACCGGTCGGCGTGCCGGGTCAGGTGGTCCTGGACCCGGCGGCGCAGGGCGGCCTCCCGCTCCGGGGCGCGGACGGTGGCGCGCCAGACGTTCTCGGCGGCCGAGTGGCCGTGGGCGTAGGAGGTCAGCACGTTGACGGCGGCGATCAGGCCGGGGCCCGTGAGCCCCGCCCCGGCCAGCGCGGCGTAGAAGCACTCGGAGTGGGCGAGCGCGATCGGGCCGAGCAGCGGCCGGGTGGCGCGCAGCTCAGGCACCCAGGGGTGGCGGCGCATCGTCCGCCGGCTCGCCACGAGTTGCTCGGTGAGCACGGCCCGCCACGGCGTGCCGGGCACCGGCAGCGGGATCTCGTCGAAGACCGCGTCCAGGGCCAGGTCGAGGACGTCCTCGCGGCTGCCGACGTGGCTGTAGAGGGACATCGTGCCGGCGTCGAGGCGGGCGGCCAGGCGGCGCATGGAGAAGCCGGCGACGCCCTCCGCGTCCAAGAGGGCGACGGCCGCCACCACGATCCGCTCCCTGGAGAGCCGAGGCCGGGGCGGTCGGTCGTCCTCCTCGCGCAGCCACAGGCTGTCGGTCGTCATCCGTACAGTGTACGGAAAACCCGTACACCTAGCGTCGACCGTATGGATGAGCGAACGGTGCGGGACGAATGGGTGCGTGGCTACGCGCTGTTGGCGCTGCGGGTGGCGCGGCGCCTGGGTGGCATGGTGATCTACCGGGGCCCGGCAGCCTGGGAGCGGGAGGTGGCGGCGGAGGAGGAGCCGCCGGCCGGGCGGTTGGTGGCGGACGCGGAACGTCTGCTCGACGGGCTGCCGTTCGGCCCGCCGCGGGCCCGCTACCTGGCCGCGCAGGTCCGTGCGCTGCGCGCGGTGGCGCGGACCCTGGACGGGACGGTGCCGCCGCTCGCCGAGTACGCGCGGGAGACGCTGGGCGTCGTCGCGGACCCGGTGGACGAGTCGGTGCTCGGCGTGGCGCACGACGCGCTGGACGCCGCGCTGCCGCGCGGCTCGGGGGCGTTGGCCGATCGGCTGCGCGCCTGGGAGGCCGCCCACGCCCTGCCCGAGGCGCGCCGCGCCGACCTCCCGGGGCTGGTCCGGCTGGCCGTGGCCGAGACGCGCGCCCGCACCGGGGCGTTCGTGTCGCTGCCGAGCGACGAGCGGGTCGGCGTGCGGCTGGTGGACCAGGCGCACTTCCTGGCCGCCGGCTCCTACGACGGCGGGTCGCGCTCGACGATCCACATCAACCGGAGCCTGCCGTTCAACCTGGCCGACCTGCTCTACGTCGTCGCCCACGAGGGGCATCCCGGCCACATCGCCGAATCGCTGCTCAAGGAGATCCACCTCCTGGAGCGGCGCGGCTGGACGGACCAGTGGGTGCGGTTCATGCTCTCGCCCTCGTTCGTGGTCAGCGAGGGGCTCGGACTGCACGCCCAGGAGATCGTGTTCCCCGGCGACGAGGCCCGACGCTGGCTGGCGGACCGGGTGTTCCCGAGCTACGGCATAGCCCGGGACGGCGCGGACCTGGCCGCCGTGCACCGGGCGCGCAACGTGCTCTGGGGCGCCTGGGCCAACGCGGCGCTGCTGGCCGCCGAGGGCAGGCCCGAGGCCGAGGTCGCCGGCTACCTCGGCCGTTGGGCGCTGCTCGACGAGGCCGGCGTCGCGGCCGCGTTGACCTCCCTGCGGGCACCCGGCATGGGCCTGTACGTGCTGGGCTACCACCACGGGCACCGGGTGGTGGGGGAGTACCTGGGGCGCGGCGGGGACCGGGCGGCGCGGGTGCGGCGGCTGCTCACCGAGCAGGTGCTGCCGGCGGACCTGACCGGCGGGCAGCTCACACGGTGAGGATGACGTTGACCACGACGGCCACGGCGAGCGCGGCCAGCAGGAGCCAGGGCCACAGGGGGCGTTCCTTCGGGGGTTGCCAGGACACGGGGCGTTCCTCTCTCGGTTTTCCGGGGTTGTCGGGTCAGTCGGGGAGGCCCATGGCGCGGATCGGGTCGGCGCGCAGGGCGAGCCGGGCCGGCACCAGCAGGGAGGCCGTGCCGACGGCGGCGGCCGTGCCGGTGACGGCGAGGTAGAGCGCCGGCGGCATGGCGGGCACGGGATGGCCGGTGAGGCCGTAGCCGATGGTGACCAGCGGCAGCAGGGGGACGAGCGTGCCCACCAGGACGGCGCCGCCGACGAGCAGCACGGCCTCCGCGTGGAACATGCGCAGTACCTGCCGTGGGGTGGCGCCGGCCAGCCGCAGTAGGGCCAGCTCGCGGGCGCGCCCGCTGACGGTGGCCACCAGGGTGTTGGCGACGGCGAGCGCCAGATAGCCGTACACCAGGATCAGCGGCAGGGCGCTGGTGAACAGGACCAGGGCGAAGGTGGACCGCTGGGCGGCCGCGTAGCCGCTCGCGTCCGAGACCAGGAGCCCGGGGTGGTGGCGCGTCAGCTCGGTCAGGGCGGTGCGCAGCGCGTCCGGGGCGCTGTCGGGCCGCGCCGCGACCAGCAGGCTCTCGGTGCGGTGGTCGGTCGTGTGGGCGACGACGGTGTCGTGGGGGAGCAGGACGTCGCCGAAGCCGAGACCGCGGTCGTAGACGGCCACGACCCGGCTCCGGAGCGCGGTGCCGTCCCCCAGGTACAGGTCGACGCTGTCGCCGACGCCGGCGCCCAGGGTGCCGGCGGCCGTTCGGCTCAGGGCGACGCCCCGGTCGTCCAGCTCGGTCAGGTCGCCGGCGCGGACGCCGAGGTCGAGGGTGCCGTCGACTCCCGCCGGGTCGACGCCGAGCGCCGGATAGTCGAAGACCTCCGGATCGCCGAGCATGTCGGTGACCGCGTACACCGTGGTGGTCGTGGCGCGCGTGACGGCGCGGACGGCGGGCAGGTCGGCGACGCGGTCCACGACGGTCGCGGGGACGCCGGTCCGGCCGCCGGTGAGGACGTGGTCGGCCAGCACACCGCGGTCGACGTCGCGGGCGGCGCCGGCCGACATGGTGGCGGGGATGAAGAGTTGGACGCAGGAGAAGCCGATCGCCAGGAAGAGCGGTGCGGTCGCGGCGGCCAGTCGGCGCACGTCGCCCAGCGCGCCCGCGACCGCCAGGTGCCCCGGCCCGCCGAAGTGGCGCCGGACGGGCGTGGCCAGCACTCGGGTGGTGGCCAGGACCGCGCTCCGGCCGAGCAGCACGACGGCGATCACCATCACCAGACCGCCGGTGCCGGCTCCGACGACGGCGAAGACGGTGTCGAACGCCAACGGCAGGAACGACGCCGCCGTGCCCAGCAGCAGGAGCACGGTGCCCAGCACCGTGCGCCCCCGCCCGGCGTTCTGCCCCTCCGCCGCGCCGGCCGCGTCGCGCAGGGCGTCGGCCGGGCGGAGGCGGGCGGTGCGGCGGACGGCCGCCCAGGCGGCCAGCTCGGCGACCGCCAGGCACCCCGCGACCGCGACCACCAGGGGCAGCGGCCCGACGGTGAACGTCAGGTCGCCCGGGATCAGGCCCACTGCCGCGAGCGCCCAGCGCAACGCCCGTGCCAGCAGCACGCCGGGCAGCAGCCCCACCAGACCGGCGGCCGCGGCGACGACCGCGACCTCCCCGGCGACCAGCTTGGCGATCTGCCGGGGCGTCGCCGCGACGGCCCGCAACACGGCCAGTTCCCGGCGCCGTTGGTGCAGCGCCAGGCTGAGGGTGCCGGCGACCACCAGCGTCGTGATCAGGACCACGGCCGCGCCCAACGTGCCGGCCAGTTCCGTCAGATCGCCCCGCGCCCGGCCGAGGTCGGGGAACTCGGCGCGGGCCACGCCGCCGCCCGTGGCGACGGTGGCGTTCTCCCCTTCCACCGCGGCGGTCAGCCGGTCGGCGAGGGCGCCGGTATCGGTGCCGGGCTCGCCGAGTACGCCGATGGCGTCCACCTGGCCCGGCGTGCCGTTCAGCCGCTCGGCCTCGGCGTCGGGGAAGAACAGGGCGGCCTGCCGGGCCAGCGTCCCCTCGGCGGGGGCGACCAGGCCGACGACCGTGTAGCGGCCGGCGCCGGGGCCAGCCGCGACGGTCACCCGGTCACCCGGTCGCCGACGCCGGCGCCGGCCCGTTCCGCCAGACCCCGGTCGAGGACGACCTCGCCCGTGGCGCGTGGCTCCCGACCGGACGTCGGGGTGAAGGGCGCGAGGGCGGCCGACGACCAGCCGTGCCCCAGGGAGGGATGGCCGTCGGGCCCGGCCAGCGGTCTCCCGTCCGGGCCCACCACCTCGGCGGGGAAGGTGAGTTCGGCGACGGCGGCCGCGACGCCCGGCAGCTCGCCCAGGCGGTCGACCAACTCGAAGGGCAGCTCGACCTGTTCGGTGGCGGGCTCGGCCTGGGTCTCGCCGCCACGCCCGACCTCGATCGTGCGGTCGGCGGTGACCACGGCCGACGCCGAGGCATGGCGCTCGGCCTCGGCGTGCGCGGTGAGTCCCGTCTGGAGGACGACGCCCAGCGCGGTGAGCAGCGCGGAGGCGCCGACGAGCGCGACGAACGAGGCGGCGAGTCCACCGAGGTGGCCCCGGAGCAGTCGGGGGACGAGGTGGCGCACCGGGTCATGCCTCCAGCCGGGTCATGACGGAGGCGACCCGCTCGGTCGTGGGTGCCGGCATCCGGTGGCGCAGCCGTCCGTCGGCGAGGAAGAGCACCTCGTCGGCCCTGGCCGCGGCGGCCGGGTCGTGGGTGACCATGACCACGGTCTGGCCGAGTCGCTCCACGGAATCGCGCAGCAGGTCGAGCACCCGCCGCCCGGTCCGCAGGTCGAGCGCGCCGGTGGGTTCGTCGGCGAACACCACGGCGGGGCGGGTGATCAGGGCGCGGGCGATGGCGACGCGCTGCTGCTGGCCGCCGGAGAGACGGGCGGGGCGCAGCTGGAGCCGGTCGGCGAGCCCCACATGGGCCGCGGTCTCGCGGAGGTGGTCGGGGTCGATAGGCCGGTCGGCGAGCCGCAGGGGCAGGGTGATGTTGTCGGCCACGGTCAGCGACGGCAGCAGGTTGTACGACTGGAACACGAAGCCGACCAACTCACGGCGCAGTGACGTCAGTTGGGCCTCGTCGAGCTCGGTGAGGTCGACGTCGTCGATGCGGACCGTGCCGCGCGTGGGCCGGTCGAGTCCGGCGGCGCAGTGCAGCAGGGTGCTCTTACCGGAGCCCGAGGGGCCCATGATCGCCGTGAAGCCGCCCCTGGGGAAGGCGAGGGTCACGTCGTCCAGTACGGCGACCGGGTGGCCGCCGCCGTCATACGTCTTGGTCACCGAGTCCAGGGTGGCCGCCGCCGGGTTCATCGCGCTCCGCCTGTGGTTGGTCGATTGCGGGTTCCCACGCTAGAAACCGCAGGTCGGCGAGCACATCCCACAGGTGGGCCTCTCGCCGGTGGCACCGGTGGGAGCCCCGGGGGTGGTGCCGGCACCACCCCCGGGCGGGGCGCGGCGGCCGCGGGTAGGCTCCCTCGGCGTGACCTCAGCCCCGCCCCGCTCCCTCGCCGAGGCCAGGCGTGTCGGGGCCGCGCTGGCGCGGGGCGGTGCCACGGCGCTGGGCGCGCTGCTCGCGCTGCCCCTGCTGCTGGCGACCGGACTGCTGTGCCTGGTCGGCCTCGGGCTGCCGCTGCTGCCGGAGGCGGCCCGTGCGGTACGGCGGCTGGCCGGCGCCGAGCGACGGCGGGTGGACCGGGCGCTGGGCACCACCACGGCGGCCCGCTACCGGCCGCTCGACGGCCCGCTGCCGGAGCGGCTGCGCGTCGCCGTGTCCGACCGGGCCGGGTGGCGTGACCTGCGGTGGTTGCCGGTGCATGGCCTCAGCGGGCTGCTCGCCGCGTTCCTCGGCCTCGGCCTGCCGCTGGCCGCCCTCAACAACCTGACCATGCCGCTGTGGTGGTGGGCGGTGCCCGGTGCGCCGCCCTCCAGCGTCGGCTTCCCCGTGGACTCGTGGGCCAGGGCGGCCGTGATGCCGCTCTTCGGCGCGCTGCTCGCGGCCGTCTCCTGGCTGTTGGCGCCCCGGCTGCTGACCGGCCAGGCCCGGCTGAGCCGGGCGCTGCTCCTGCCGCCGGCCGGGGTGTCCCTCGCCGAACGGCTGGCGGAGGTCACGGCGAGCCGGGCCGCGGCGCTGGAGGCGCACGGCGCGGAACTGCGGCGGATCGAGCGGGACCTGCACGACGGCACGCAGAACCGGCTGGTCGCCGTCGTGATGCGCGTCGGACTGCTCGAACGCGCCCTGCTGCGGGGCGCCCCGGAGGAGGCGCTGCCGCTGGCCCTGGGCGCCAGGCAGGCCGCCACCGAGGCGCTCGACGAACTCCGTGACGTGCTCCGCGGGATCTACCCGCCGGTCCTCGACGAGCGGGGCCTCGACGGCGCGGTCGCCGCCCTCGCCGCCCGCTGCCCCGTGCCGTGCGTCGTGGAGACCGAGGGGCTCCGCCGTGGCCCGGCGGCCGTCGAGACGGCCGCATACTTCGTCACCGCCGAGGCGTTGAACAATGTGGCCAAGCACAGCCGCGCCACCCTGGCCAGGGTGCGCCTGACCTCCGAGGAGAGCCTGCTGGTGATCGAGGTGACCGACGACGGCGTCGGCGGCGCGGAGGAGCGGGCCGGCACCGGCCTCGCCGGGATGCGCCGCCGGGCCGCCGCCCTGGACGGGCGCCTGCGGGTGGACAGCCCGCCCGGTGGCCCGACCCGGCTGCGCGTGGAGCTGCCGTGCGGGTGGTGATCGCCGAGGACGACGCGCTGCTGCGTGAGGGCCTGACCCTCATCCTGGCGGGGGAGGGCCTCGACGTGGTGGCCGCCGTGGACACCGCCGAGGCGTTCCTGGTCGCCGTGGCCGAGCACCGCCCCGACGCGACCGTCGTCGACGTGCGGCTGCCGCCGGGATTCAGCGACGAGGGGCTGCGGGCGGCCCTGGAGGTGCGGCGCCGCCATCCCGGCCTGCCGGTGCTGGTGCTCTCCTCCTACGTGGAGGACCGCTACGCCGCCGAGCTGCTCGCGGACGGCGCCGGGGCGACGGGCTACCTGCTCAAGCAACGGGTCGGCGAGGTGACGGAGTTCACCGAGGCCCTGCGCCGGGTCGCGGCCGGCGGCACGGCCATGGACCCCGAGGTCGTGGCCCAACTCCTCACCCGCCGACGCGCCGACGACCCGCTGCGCACGCTCACCGACCGGGAGCGGCAGGTGTTGGCCCTGATGGCCGAGGGCCGGGCCAACGCCGAGATCGCCGAGCTGCTCGTGGTGAGCGAGGGCGCGGTCAACAAGCACGTCCGCAGCGTCTTCGCCAAGCTCCACCTGGCACCGGGCGACAGCGGCCACCGCCGGGTCCTCGCCGTCCTCGCCTACCTCAACCGATGACCCCGGTGCCGGTGCCGGCACCGTCAGCCCGACGTGACAGGGGCGTCGGTCGTCGTCGACGGCGCCTCGCGATGGGCCGCGAGTCGCGGCAGCAGGAAACTGGCCGCGAACGCGACGATCATCATGCCGATGGGCAGCAGCAGAGTGAGCTGGAACGCCCGGCTCGAGTCGTCCGCCCACCCCGCCGGTGTGGGTTCGGCCGGCAGCAGACCGAAGAAGAGCGCGCCGATGGCGGAGACCCCGATCGCGGCGCCGGTCTGCTGCAGGGCGTTCAGCACGCCGGACGCCGAACCGGCCTCGGTGACCGGGACGTCGGAGAGCGCGAAGTCCATCACGATCGAGATGGAGAAGCCCATGCCGGCCCCGCCGACGAGGAGCGGCAACGCAAGCGCCACCGCGCCCGCGTCCGGGCCCTGTTGCCGGACCACCAGCAGCATGGCCAGCAGGCCGAGCGTGGTCACCACGAGCCCCACCTGGACGATCCGTCGCCCGAACCGCCGGGCCAGGACGTTGATGGCAAGACCGGCGAACACCGCCGCCGCCAGCCCCCACCAGATCCCGGCGACGCCGGCCCGCATGATGCTGTAGCCGAGCCCGTTCTGCAGGTAGACGGTGAAGGTCAGGAAGAAGCCGAACACCGCGCCGAAGCCCAGCAGCAGGATCGCCATCCCGCCGGTGAACGAGCGGTGCCGGAACAGCGACACCGGCAGCAGGGGAGAGGACGCCCGCTGCCGCTGGTGGACCACGAAGAGGGCGAGGGCCGGCACCGAGAGCGCCAGGCTGACGAACGTCCAGGCCGGCCAGTTCTCCTGGTGCCCCACCGCCAGCGGACAGAGCAGGAGCAGCAGCCCGGTCGCCACCAGGACCATGCCCATGATGTCGAGCCTGGTCGCGGTCGTCGACCGCGACTCCGGCAGCAGGAGGTGGGCGGCCACCAGCGTCAGCAGGCCGACCGGCACGTTCACCAGGAAGATCAGCCGCCAGCCGAGTCCGGCGATGTCGCTCTCGGTCAGGAGCGCGCCCACGACGGGGCCGCCCACCGAACTGACCGCGTACATCGCGCCGGCCGCGGTGAGCGGCCTGGCCCGCTCGTGCGGGGCGTACATGACCTGGATGGTGGCGATCACCTGGGGCACCATCAGCGCGGCGGCCAGGCCCTGGGCCACCCGGAAGGCGACGAGCTGGCCGCCGGTCTGGGCCACCGAGCACAGCAGCGAGGTGAGCACGAAGAGACCCATGCCGGCCGTGAAGACCCGCTTGCGGCCGTAGAGGTCGCCCAGGCGCCCGCCGGTGATCAGGCCGACGGCGAACGGCAGCGAGTAGCCGGCGATCAGCCACTGGAGCGCGGCGCCGCTCGCGTTGAGGTCCTCCTGGACGGGTGGGAGCGCCACGTTGACGATCCCCGTGTCGAGCAGGTCCATCAGCATGCCGACGAGGAGCACGCTGAGCGCGGCCGTGCGTCGTCGCGGCTCCGGTGTGTGCGCTTCCGCTTCTTTCACGGTCGTCTCCCGCCGCTCTTCCGCGGTCCGTCCTCCGGGTAGCGACCGGAACATCCGCCCGCGCCAGAGAGGTTGACGGCGTCAACCTAGCGCTCGGGGTGTACACCGTCAACCCGAGGTCCCCCAAGAGGGGTGCGCGGTATAGTCGAAATGTGGCCCCCCATACGCGTGAACTGCTGCTATCCGCAGCGGCCGAGCTGCTCGATGCCGGCGGGCGCGAGGCCGTGACCCTGCGCGAGGTGGGGCGCCGTGCCGGTGTGTCACACAACGCCCCGTACAAGCACTTCGCCAACAAGGAGGCGCTGCTGGCCGGCGTCGCCGCACGCGAACTCACCCGACTCGGCGCGTCGTTGGCCGCCCTCCCGGAGCGGGACCTGCCCGCGGGCGCGGTGTTGCGCGCGGCCCTGCGGGAGTACGTGGGTTGGGCACTGGCCTACCCCGCCCGTTTCGCGCTGGTCTTCGGCGTCTGGACCACCGAGTTCGGTGATCTGGCCACCGCCGCCGACTCCAGCCGGAGCACGCTGCTCGGCATCGTCGAGGCCGCCCAACGGGCGGGACAGCTCCCCCCGGGCGACACCGAGCGGATGACGGGCCTGCTCCAGGCCGTCGTCCACGGTGGCGTCGGCCTGGCCGTGACAGGGCACCTGGCGGTCGGCGGCAAGGGAAACGCCGACCCGGACGGCCTCGTCGACGACCTCCTCGGCCATCTGTGCGCGGTCCCGACCGGTTGAGGGCGCCGTGGCGGCTCAGCGTCCGGCGTAGAGCTTCGCTATCTCGTCCGCGAACGCCTCGGCGACCGCCTGCCGTTTGACCTTCATCGAGGGGGTCAGCATGCCGTTGGCCTCGCTGAACTCGCCCTCGACCAGGGCGAAGGCGCGGATCGACTCGGCGCGGGAGACGGCCTCGTTGGCGTGGTCCACGGCGCGTCGGACGTCGGCCAGGAGCTCGGGGTCGTCGCGCAGCTCGGCGAACGGCGTGTCGCGTGGCCGCTTGTGGACCGTGAGCCAGTGGGCGAGTTGGTCGGCCTCCAGGGTGATCAACGCCGCCACGAAGGGGCGTTGGTCGCCGACCACCAGGCACTGGCCGATCAGCGGGCGGCCGCGCAGCCGGTCCTCCAGCACGCTGGGGGAGACGTTCTTGCCGCCGGTGGTGATGAGGATGTCCTTCTTGCGTCCGGTGATGCGCAGATAGCCGTCCTCGTCGAGGGAACCGAGATCGCCGGTGGCGAGCCAGGAACCGGGCTCCGTGGCGCCGGCGGCGACCGTGCCGCCGCGCACCAGCACCTCGCCGTCGTCCGCGATCCGCACCGCCGCGCCCGGCACCGGGTGGCCCACCGTGCCGGGGCGCGGCGCGAGCGGCGGGATCAGGGTGGCGGCCGAGGTGGTCTCGGTCAGGCCGTAGCCCTCGTAGACCACGATGCCGCAGCCGTAGAAGAAGAGGTTGAGGCGGCGGTCGAGCGGTGAGCCGCCGCTGATGGCGTAGCGCAGCCGGCCGCCGAGCGCCGCCCTGATCCGCCGGTAGACCAGCAGGTCGTACAGGCCCTTGGCGAGCCGCAGCCCGAGCCCGGGCCCCCTTCCCGTGCCGAGGTGGGCGGCGAGCGCCGCCTCGCCGTAGGCCACGGCGATCCGGTCGGCGCGCTCGAACGAGGCGCCCCGGCCGAGCCGTTCGGCCGTCGCGCGGCCCGTGTGGTGGATCTTCTCGAAGAGATACGGCACCCCGACGATGAACGTGGGGCGGAAGGAGGCGAGTTCGGGCCGCAGGTCGTCCGGTCTGACGCTCGGACAGTGGCCGATGACGATGCGCGCCGACACGCAGGCGATCTGGATGGTGCGGCCGAGGATGTGGGCGAGCGGCAGGAAGACCAGGGTCTCCGGGGTCTGCCGGGTGATCTCCTCGAACACCGGCTTGAGCAGGGCGACCAGGTTGGCGGTCTGGGCGTGCAGGTTGGCGTGGCTGATGGCGCAGCCGCGCGGTCGGCCCGTGGTGCCCGAGGTGTAGACGACGGTGGCGATCGTGTCCGGGGTGAGCGCGGCACGGCGCGCCGTCACCTCGGCCGCCGGGATCCGCTCGCCGGCCGAGGTCAGCCGCGCCACGCAGCCCTCGTCGATGACCAACAGGTCGGGCGCGTCGTCGAGTTCGGCGAACGCCGCCCGTGCCACCTCGGCGTGCTCGGCGGTCTCAACGACGAGCAGGCTCGCGCCCGAGTCCCGCAGGATCCACTCGACCTGGGCGGTGGAGGAGGTGGCGTACACGGGCACGCTCTGGCCGCCGGCCGCCCAGATCGCGAAGTCGAACAGGGTCCACTCGTAACGGGTGCTCGACATCAGCGCGACCCGGTCGCCGGCGCCGAGGCCGGCGGCGATCAGCCCCCTGGCCAGTCCTGACACCTCCGCGGCGAAGGCAGCCGCGGTGACCGGCCGCCAGCCGTCCGGTGTCCTGCGGCGCAGCACCACCGCGTCCGGCGCCTCGGCCGCGTTGTCGAACGGCAGGTCGGCGGTACTGCCCGCGCGCGGCGGCGGCACCAGCGGCGCCACCCGGACCTCGCGCACCACGCCGTCCTCCGTGACCACCTCGGCGGGCGCGCGCGCTTCGCGCGCGGCCTGTGCCCTGGCCCTCCTGAGATCCCCACGAGCACCCATGTCGGCTGTCAGCTCCCTTGCTGGTCTTCCCGTGGACGTTCGAGGACGGCGGTCACGCCCTGGCCGCCGGCGGCGCACACCGAGATCAGGCCGTGCCCGTGGCCGCGCTCGCGCAGCAGCGCGGCGAGGGTGGCCACGATACGGCCGCCGGTGGCGGCGAAGGGGTGTCCGGTGGCGAGCGAGGAGCCGACCACGTTGAGCCGGTCGCGGTCCACGATGCCCAACGGCTTGTCGAGGCCGAGCCGGCTCTCGCAGAACCCCGGGTCGGCCCAGGCGGCGAGGGTGGCCAGCACCTGCGCCGCGAACGCCTCGTGGATCTCGACGAAGTCCAGGTCCGCCAGGGTGAGTCCGGCGTCGGCCAGCAGCCGGGGGACGGCGAAGACCGGCGCGGTCAGCAGGCCGTCCTCGGCCCCCTGCGCTCCTCCTTCGGGCCCCTCGGGGCCCGGGACGAAGTCCACGGCGGCGGTGCGGGCGTGGGTGAGGTAGGCCAGCACCGGCAGCCCGCGGGCCGCCGCCCACTCCTCGGTGGCCAGCAGCACGACGGCCGCGCCGTCGGTGAGCGGCGTCGAATTGTCCGCCGTCATGGTGGGTTCGGCCAGCTCCCGGCCGAACACCGGGCGCAGGCGTGCCAGTTGCTCGACGGTGCTGTCGGGGCGCAGGTTCTGGTCCCGCTCCAGGCCGCGGAACGGGGTGACCAACTCCTCGAAGAAGCCCCGGTCGTAGGCGGCGGCGAGCCGACGGTGGCTGGCGGCGGCCAGCGCGTCCTGGTCGGCCCTGGTGATGCCCCACCGGGCGGCGGTGAGCGCGGCGTGGTCGCCCATCGAGAGGCCGGTGCGCGGCTCGGCGTTGCGCGGGATCTCCGGCAGCAGGTGGCTCGGCCGCGCGCCCGCCAGGGCGCGCAGCCTGCCCGGCAGGGTGCGGGCGCGGCGGGCCCGCAGCAGGGTGCGGCGCATCCGGTCGTCGAGCGCGAGCGGCACGTCGCTCGCGGTGTCGACGCCGCCCGCGATGCCGCAGTCGACCTGGCCGAGCGCGATCTTGTTGGCCACCTGGATGACCGCCTCCAGGCCCGTGCCGCAGGCCCGCTGCAGGTCGAGCGCCGGGGTGCGGTGGTCGAGCGCGCTGCCGAGCACGGTCTCCCTGGCCAGGTTGAAGTCGCGGCTGTGCTTGAGCACCGCGCCGGCCGCGAACTCGCCGACCAACTCGCCACGCAGCCCGAACCGGTCCACGAGGCCGGCCAGCGCGGCCGACAGCATCTCCTGGTTGGAGGCGGTGGCATAGGGACCGTCGGCCCTGGCGAACGGGATGCGGTTGCCCCCGAGGATCGCCACCCGGCGCGTCGTCGTCATCTGCCACCTCTCGTCGTACCGCGCTTGTCTTACTTTTCAGTAGACTTACCCCGCAGTAGGGAGGAAATCAATGGCCGATCGCTATCTCTCCTTCGCCACCAGCCGGGCCGGCGCCGCGCTCGTCGGCCGGCTCGGCCTGCCCAGGCCGGCCCGCCTCGTCCGGCACCGTCCCGGGCTCCCGGTGGCGCGCGGGCCCGTGCTGCTCGGCGAGTCGGACGGCGGCCGGCTCGGTGGGGCGCTGCGCGCCGCCCTCGACTCCTGCGGCGCCGAGCTGGCGCCACACGCCGAGGCGCCGGCCGCCCTGGTCTTCGACGCGACCGGCATCCGCGAAACCGGCCGGCTCGACCAGGTGCACGCGTTCCTCCACCCCAGGATCCGCGCCCTGACCCCCTGCGGCCGGCTGCTCGTGCTCGGCACCCCGCCCGAACTGGCCGCGTCGCCGGGCGAGTCGGCGGCCCAGCGGGCGCTCGACGGGTTCGTGCGCTCCGTCGCCAAGGAACTGCGCGCCGGAGCCACCGCCCACCTGCTGCTCGTCGCCCCCGGCGCCGAGGACGCCATCGAGTCCACCGTGCGCTTCGCGCTCTCGGCCCGCTCCGCCTATGTCTCGGGCCAGGCCGTGCGGATCGGCCCCGGCGGGCGGGCCACGGTCCCCGAGGACTGGGAGCGCCCGCTGGCCGGCCGTACCGCGCTGGTCACCGGCGCGGCCCGGGGCATCGGGGCGACCGTGGCCGAGGTGCTGCACCGCGACGGAGCCCGGGTGATCGGCGTGGACGTGCCGGCGAGGGGCGCCGAACTGCGCGCCACCATGCAGCCGTTGGCCGGCACCGCGGTGGAGCTGGACATCACGGCGGCCGACGCGCCCGACCGGCTCGCCGAGCGGGTCGCAGGCCTCGACGTCCTGGTGCACAACGCCGGGATCACCAGGGACCGCACGCTGGGCCGGATGGCCGCCGACCGCTGGCGCGCCGTCCTCGACGTCAACCTGGTCGCCGTGGAACGGCTCACCGAGCGGCTGGCCCCGGTGCTGCCGGAGGGCGGCCGGATCGTGTTCACCTCCTCCATCAGCGGCATCGCGGGCAACGTCGGACAGACCAACTACGCGGCCAGCAAGGCCGGGTTGATCGGCCTGACCCAGGCACTCGCCCCCGTGCTCGCCGACCGCGCCGTCACCGTCAACGCCGTCGCCCCCGGCTTCATCGAGACCCGGATGACCGCCGCCGTCCCGTTCCCGGTCCGGACGGCCGGCCGCCGGCTCAACTCCCTGAGCCAGGGCGGACTGCCCGTCGACGTCGCCGAGGCCGTCGCCTACCTGGCCTCCCCGGGCAGCGGCGCCGTCACCGGCCAGCTGTTGCGGGTCTGCGGCCAGGCCCTGCTGGGGGCCTGAAGTGCTGGCCAGCTACGCCAGGGCGCTGCTCCCCAGGCGACCGGCCAGAACCGGCGTCGTCCCCGAACGCCAACTCGTCGTGCCGGCCGCGCCCCAGGACCCGCTGCGGATCGCCCGCTACGCCGAGCTCTGCGGCTTCCCGCCGGAACCGGCCGCGCTGCCCGCCACCTACCCGCACCTGCTGGCGTTCCCGCACACGCTCGCCCTGCTCACCCGCCGCGACTTCCCGTTCCCCGCGCTCGGTCTCGTCCATCTGGCCAACCGGATCGAGCGGACCAGGCCGATCGGCGCCGACGAACCGCTGGGGCTGCGCGTGGCGCTCACCGCGGCCCGGCCGCACCGCAGGGGCAGCGCCTTCGACGTGGTCGCCGAGGCCACTGCTGGTGGAAGCGAGCCGGTCTGGCGGTCCGTCAGCACCTACCTGCACCGCGACCGGCAGGCCGCGCCCGGCCCGCGACCACGCCCCGAGCAGCCCCAACCCGGCCCGCTGACCGAGCGGTTGACCGCGCCGGCCGGCGTCGGCCGCCGCTACGCCGCCGTGTCGGGCGACCGCAACCCGATCCACCTCCACCCGCTGACCGCCCGCCCCTTCGGCTTCCGGCGCGCCATCGCGCACGGCATGTGGGCCAAGGCCCGCTGCCTCGCCCTCCTCGCCGGGGCCGAGCCGCTGCCCGACGCGTTCGCCGTGTCCGTCACCTTCCACGCCCCACTGCCGCTGCCGTCCCGCGCCGAACTGCGCGCCGGGCCGCGCGACGCGGGCCGCGCCTTCGAGCTACGCGCCGCCGACGCCGGCCGCGTCCACCTGCGGGGCCTCGTCGAGCCCCTAGCCCTCCGGTCGTGACCAGACCTCGCCGGCCAGCACGTTCCGCATGCCGACCCACATCACGTTCATCAGCCGCACCGTGACCGCCTCGGGCGACTCGCCGGGGTGGCGCTCCATCCAGTCCGTCAACGAGTCGGCCGCGCCCACCAGCGCGTGCGCCACGAACTCCGCGTCCTCGGTGCCGAGCCTGACCGGGCCGCCGCCGCCCTCGGCGATGCCGGCGCCGACCAGGCCGGTCACCTCCGCCATCACCGAGCGCCTGGCCGCCGCCAGCTCGCCCGCGATCTCCTCGCCCTGCTCGGGCGCCTGCCGGTGCATCACCACCCAGCTGTCCCGGTGCTCGGCCACGTAGCCGAAGAACGCCGCGAGCCCGGCCCACAGCCGGCCCTCGGGCGGGCCGCCGGCGTCCGCCGCCTCCCGGAACGCCGCCACCAGGCGGGCCGACTCCCGCCTGACGCAGGCGACGAACAGGCCCTCCTTGGAGCCCAGGTAGAGGTACACCATCGGCTTGGAGATCCCGGCCAGCTCGGCGATCTCGTCCACCACGGCGGCGCGGTAGCCGCGCTTGGAGAAGACCTGGACCGCGGCGTCCAGGATCTCCTGCTCGCGCACGCTCCTGGGGAGTCGGCGTCTCGGCTTGTCCGGCTTGTCGTCTGGCTTGTCGGTCACCTTGCCACACTACCCAGTGGCTCACTTACCCTACTCGTCAGTAAGTCTACTTCGGAGTAAGCTAACGGTGTCCGTGCCCCGTTGGTCAGAGAGTGAGATGAGCGCCGTGGCCGAGCCCACGCAGAACCTGGAGGACCACGACTTCTCCAGCGTCACCCCGGAGGACTTCGCCGCCCTGGTGAAGCAGTCGTCGGCCAGGGAGCTCGACGAGCTGATGCGCGGCGAGCTGCGCCAGCGGGTGCTCGCCGAGATCTTCAGCCGGATGACCCGTCAGTTCCGGCCGGAGAGCGCAGGCTCACTCACCGCCCTCATCCGCTGGGAGCTCACCGGCGGCAAGGGCGAGCCCACGGCTGTCTACGACGTGTCCGTCGCCGACGGCGCCTGCACCGCCACCCCGGGCCCCACGGACGCCACCCCGCGCGTCACCCTCGCCCTCAGCGACGCCGACTTCCTCCGGCTGGTCTCCGGCAACGCGAGCCCCGTGCTGATGTTCATGACCCGCAAGCTCAGGGCCACCGGCGACGTCGCGCTCGCCTCCGGGCTCGCCCGCCTCTTCGACATCCCCAAGCCCACGAAGAACTGACGGAGGACCGGAGCGAGATGAGCGGCTTCTCCCTCGACCTCACCGAGGAACAACGCGACCTGCGGGACTGGGTGCACGGCTTCGCCGCCGAGGTGGTGCGCCCGGCCGCCGCCGAATGGGACGACCGCGAGGAGACCCCCTGGCCCGTCATCAGGGAGGCGGCCAGGATCGGCCTCTACGGCTTCGAGTCGCTGGCCGAGATGTACGGCGACCCCACCGGACTCTCCCTCCAACTCGCCAACGAGGAGCTGTTCTGGGGCGACGCCGGCATCGGCATGGCCGTCTTCGGCACCCACCTCGCCGTCGCCGGCATCTTCGCCGCCGGCACCCCCGACCAGCTGGCCGAGTGGGTCCCGCAGTGCTTCGGCGACGCGGAAGAACCGAAGGTGGCCGCGTTCTGCGTCTCCGAGCCCGAGGCCGGCTCCGACGTCTCGGCGATGCGCACCAGGGCCCGCTACGACGAGGCGCGCGACGAGTGGGTGCTGAACGGCCAGAAGGCGTGGATAACCAACGGCGGCATCGCCGACGTCCACGTCGTCGTCGCCGCCGTCGACCCGGCGCTCGGCGCCCGCGGTCAGGCCGCGTTCGTCGTCCCACCAGGCACCAGGGGGCTCACCGGCAACCGCAAGATCAGGAAGCTCGGGCTGCGCGCCTCGCACACCGCCGACGTCTTCCTCGACGACGTCCGCGTCCCAGGACACTGCCTGCTCGGCGGCCGCGAGCGCCTCGAACACCGCCTGGCCCGCGCCCGCGAGGGCGGCCAGGCCAAGGGCCAGGCGGCGATGGCCACCTTCGAGGTCTCCCGCCCCACCGTCGCCGCCCAGGCCCTCGGCATCGCCCGCGCCGCCTACGAGTACGCCCTCGACTACGCGGGCCAACGCGAGGCGTTCGGCCGCCCCGTCGTCGAGAACCAGGCCATCGCCTTCACCCTCGCCGACCTGCGCACCGAGATCGACGCGGTCCGCCTCCTCATCTGGCGCGCCGCCTGGATGGGCCGCAACGAGAAGCCGTTCACCGCGGCCGAGGGCTCGATGTCCAAGCTCCGCGCCGGCGAACTCGCCGTCCGCGCCACCGAGCAGGCCGTCCAGATCCTCGGCGGCGCCGGCTACAGCCGGGACCACCCGGTGGAGCGGATGTACCGGGACGCCAAGATCTACACCATCTTCGAGGGCACCAGCGAGATCCAACGCCTCGTCATAGCCCGCGCCATCACCGGGCGGCAGATCCGCTGAGGGGTCCGTGACGGCCGTCAACTCCTGTTGTGACCAGCGGCTTTGTCAGTGCCCGCCGGTAAACTGGAAGCAGTGTTCGAGAGAGCCTCCGGAGCGATCCTGAGGCTCTCGACGACGAACGGGAGGACCCCTGTGACGGCTTCCGCACCCACTCCGACGCCCGTGCTCTTCGATCTTCCGTACGCGCCGCTCGCGAAGGCGCCGCTGCCGGCCGGGCAGCCGCGGGAGTGGTACATCGCGCACAACCGCAGGCTGAAGGCCATGCGGCTCACCATCGCCCTGCTCGACGCGGGCGTCCGCACCCCGATCCAGGCGCGGGACCGCGTCATACGGGACATGGCCGCGCGCATCGGCATCCACCCACCGTCCGCCGCCACCTGCCACATGGTGCGTGCCCTGATGTGCTACACGCGTTAGCGCTCACGGCCGCCGTCTATAGGATCAACCCGCCCCGGACAGTGGGGTGTTGCCGCATGAGAGGTGGGTTACCCATGGACGACTTCCTGGAGGACGTGGTCGGCGAGGTCCTCGACGAGACGGAGGACGCCCTGGAGGAGGTCGGCGTCGACGTGGAGATCGACGGCGACTGAGCCCGTCCGGCCGGTAGGCCCCTCGCCGCGGCACGCGGCCGGGGGGCCGACCACCGTCACGCCCAGGCGCCCGCCGCGGCGGTCTCGGTCGCGTAGGCGGCGAAGTCGACCGGTTCCCGGCCCAGCAGGCGCCGCACCCCGTCGACCGGCTCGGCGACATGGCCGGCGCGCATGTTGGCGTACATCTCGTCCAGATCCCGGACGACCTCCTCCGGGAGGCCCTCGGCCAGCAGTTCCGCCCGGTACTCCGCGGGGTCGAGTTCCACGAACTCGATCTCCCGGCCGGCGGCCTCTGCGATGGTCCGCACCGCGTCAGCGAAGGTGAGCGCCCGGGGCCCCGACAGCTCGTGGACCTGCCCGTGGTGGCCGTCCGTCGTGAGCAGGGCCGCGGCCACGTCGGCGATGTCCCGGGTGTCCACGAACGGCTCGGGCGTGGCGCCGATCGGCAGGGCGAGTCGGCCGGCCAACAGCGGGGCGCGCCAGGCGGCGTCGTCGTCGAAGTTCTGGTTGAAGTTGTTCGGGCGGATGACGCTCCACTCCACGCCGGAGTCGCGCACGGCCCGCTCCGCCGCCGCCATGCCCTGGAAGGCGTCGGCCGGCAGCCGCTCGATGCCCCGCCCGGAGAGCGCCACGAAGCGGCGGACACCCGCCTCGGTCGCCTGCTTCACGAAGGCGTCGACCGGCGCCGGGTCCTCGGGGGCCACGAGGTAGACGGCCGAGGCCCCGTCCAGGGCGGCGGCCCAGGTGTCCTGGTCCGACCAGTCGAAGCGCGTCTCGGCGGAGCGGGACGCGGCACGGACGCGGCGGCCAGCCGCCCGCAGCGCGCCGACCAGGAGGCGCCCGGTCTTGCCCGTCGCGCCGAGAACCAGGATGTCGTCGTCGTGTGTCGTCATGCCGTTCAGTCAACCCGCGACGCGGGGTGGCGGACATGGCCGCCCGTACGCGGGCCATGTCCGATCGTCCGGCCGCCAGGCCCTGTCCGGCCGATCTTTCCTGACCCGAAAAGATGACCGGACAGGACCTAGAGTGAAGAGCATGGACCCGTTCGACGAACTGCTGCGCGGTGTCCGCGCCGACAGCACCGGCTTCCGCCGGGCCGATCTCGCGCCGCCCTGGTCGTTGCGCGCCACCGACGGCGCGCCGCTCACGCTGTACGCGCCGCTGCGCGGCGAGGCATGGGCGTCCCCGGGACCGGGCGAGGAGGCGCGTGCGGTGCGGGTCGGCGACGCCGTGCTCGTGCGCGGCTCGGCGCCGTTCGTGCTCTCCGACCCGCCCGGCGCCACCGAGCCGGTGGCGCTGCTGGTCGCGGCGTACCACGTGCGGGGCCGGGCCGCCCGGCGGCTGCTCGACGTGCTGCCGTCGGTGCTCGTGGTGCCGGGCGGCGACGACTGCGCGGCGCTGACCGACGCCCTCGACACCCAGCTCGCCGCGTGCCCGCCGGAGCGGCAGGTGGTGCTCGACCGGCTGCTCGACTGGCTTCTGGTGTGCACGCTGCGGGCCTGGTTCGACGAGCCGGACGCCCTGTCGCCCGGCTGGGCGCGGGCGCTGGGCGACGAGGTGATCGGGCCCGTGCTGCGCGCCATACACACCGCGCCCGAACGCCCCTGGACGCTGGCCACCCTGGCCCGCGAGGCGGGGGTGTCGCGCACCACGCTGGCCAGCCGCTTCACCAGGCTGGTCGGCGAGCCGCCGCTCACCTACCTGACGACGTGGCGCATGACCGTCGCCGCCGAACTGCTGACCGAGACCGCCGACACGGTCGGCGCGGTGGCGCGCCAGGTCGGCTACGCGGACGCGTTCGGCTTCAGCGCCGCCTTCAAGCGGGTCCACGGGGTGAGCCCGAGCGAGTACCGCGCCTGCCGGGAGCCGGAGCGGGAGTGCGCGCCGGTCTAGGGCCGGCCACGCCGGCCGCGCTGGCGCGCGGCCTCGTAGAGGACGACCGTGGCGGCGCTGGCCGCGTTGAGCGAGCTCGCCGAGCCGGTCATCGGGATTCGCAGCACCGCGTCGCACCGCTCGCGCCAGCCGGCGCTCAGCCCGACCGTCTCGTTGCCGACCGCGAGCAGCACGGGACCCGTCAGGTCGAAGTCGGCGACGTCGGCCTCGCCGTCCTCGTCGAGGCCGACCACGGTGACCGGCGTGCCGACACCGGCCAGCCAGGCCGACACCTCGCGGTGTCCCGGGGAGCGCACCACCGGAAGCGCGAACAGCGAACCCGTGCTCGCCCGGACCGACTTGGGGTCGTAAACGTCGGCCGCGTGGCCCGTCACCACCAGGCCGTGCGCGCCGAAGGAGTCCGCCGAGCGGACGATGGTGCCGATGTTGCCCGGGCTCGTCGGGCGGTCGAAGAGCACCCCGAGGAAGTCGGGGCCGACCGGAATGCGGGACAGCTCGTCGGCCGGCAGCTCGGCGACGGCGACCAGCTCGGGCGCGCCCTCGTCCTTCTCGCCGAGCTCCGCGAGGAGTTCGGCGGACATCGCGACCTTCTCGGCCCGCGCCTCGGCCAGCAACTCCTTGGCCCACCGTGAGAGTTGCCGGTCCGCGTCGAACAGCAGCGCCCTGATCGGCCAGCCGTGGGCCACGGCCTGGCTGATCGGCCGCACCCCCTGCACCAGGAACTCCCGCGCCCGCTGCCGCTTGCTCCGGTTCGCCAGCTGTGCCTGCCACTGCTGGAACCGGGCGTTCCGCGTCGTGATCCGCAACCCCGCCACCTGCGCTCCTGCTCCGTTCCGTCCGCTCGGTCTCCGCCGGCCAGCAGGCTATCCCGGCGGGCGGGTTCCGCCGCGCGGCCGCTCAGTCCGAGGATGCCGGGACGCGCACCCGGTCGCTCTCGCCTTCCGAGAGGAAGGCGGCCAACTCCCGTCCCTCCTCGGCGACCTCGGCACGCTCGGCCTTCGAGAGGCGGCGCAGCGGGGCGACCGTCACGGTGCCCGCCTCGACCTTCCAGGTCGCGGCGACCCGGCCGTCGACCAGCACGACGCGCTCCCCGGCGACGGACAGGCCGCGGTGCGCGTCGTCGATGATCCGGCCGCGGTCGTGGTAGCCGAGGATCGCGTTGTCGAACGCCGGCAGGAACCGCACCGGCGCCGGCGTGTCCGGGGCGGGGCGTGGCGCGTCCGGGAGGTCGACCAGTTCGCGGCCGCTCTCGTCGCGGAAGGTCACGAGCTCCGCGCGGATCGCCTTCACCGCGGCCTGCAGCCCGGCGAGGCCCGACCAGGCGCGCACGTCGGCGACGGCGGCCGGGCCGTACGCGGCCAGGTAGCGCCGCACCAGCGCCCGGCCTACCGCGTCGGTGCCGTCCGGGGCAGGCGGGGCGAGCTCACGGCCGAGCCAGGTGGCGAGCGGCAGGTAGCGCGCCCCGCCCCGGGCGCGCCACAGGCCGCGCGGTGGCAGCTGCGCCATTGGGACGAGCGCGGCGACCAGGACCTCCCCGAGGCCGCGCGGCCCTGCCTCCGGCCAGCGTTCGGCGAGCGCCCGCCCGAGCTCGGGCATCGACCTGGGCTCGCCGTCCGCGACCAAGGCCCGGCCCGCCGCGGCGAGTTCGTCGAGGTCGACGCCGGCGATCTCGCGCCGGAAGGCGCTGGTCACGCGCTGCCGCAGCATCGCGTCGTGCCGGGCCCGCCAGGCCAACGCGTCGTCCGCGGTGAGGAGATGGACGGTGCCGCGCATGACGCGGGTGCGCACCACGCGCCGCCCGGTCAGCAGCTCCGAGAGGACCGCCGGGTCGAACGCGCGCAGCCGCGACCAGAGTCCGACGAACGGCTCCTGCGGCTCCTGGGCCTGGAGGCCGCCGAGGTGGGCGACGGCGTCGGGCACCGGCAGGTCGGCGCGGTCCAGCAGCAGCTGCCGGGCGAGCGTGGCGCGGTTGAGCGCCCGGGTGTCGAGCACGGGCGACATGGTCGTGGTGGTCACGGCGGGTGGGCCTTCCGGGAGTTCGCTTCGTCGGGCACCACCCAGGATCGCAGCAGAAGCGGACAGAAGGTGTCCGCTTCTCCGGGCAGAATCGGGGCCATGCCGAAGACCTCAGCGCGGCTCCTGTCGCTGCTCTCACTGCTCCAGGCCCGCCGGGACTGGCCGGGGGCGGTGTTGGCCGAGCGGCTCGACGTCAGCCCGCGCACCGTGCGTCGCGACGTCGACCGCCTGCGCGAGCTCGGCTACCCGATCGTGGCCGTGAAGGGGCCCGACGGCGGGTACCGGCTGGACGCCGGCACCCGGTTGCCGCCGCTGCTCTTCGACGACGAGCAGGCCGTCGCGCTCGCCGTCGCGCTCGGGATCGCCACCACCACGGGCGCCGGCATCGAGGAGGCCGCGGCGCGCGCGTTGCACACGGTGCGGCAGGTCATGCCGGCCCGGCTGCGGCATCGGGTGGACGCCCTCCGGGTCACGGCCGTCGAACACCCCGGTGACCGGGCGCGCCCCCAGGCCGACCCCCGGGTGCTGACGGCGGTCGGCGATGCCGTTCAGGCCCGCGAGGTGCTGCGCTTCGACTATGCCCCGGGCTCCGGGGCGGACGCCGCCGGGGCGGAACCGGCGCCGCCGCGCCGGGCGGAGCCGCACCACCTCGTCACCCGGGGCGGGCGGTGGTATCTCGTCGCCTGGGACCTCGACCGGGCCGACTGGCGCACCTTCCGGGTCGACCGGATCGCCCCGCGCGTCCCCACCGGGCCCCGCTTCGCGCCGCGCGAGCTGCCCGGCGGCGAGGTGGCCGCCTTCGTCGCCGGCAGGTTCCGGGGCTCCGCCGGTGCCGGCGACTGGCCCTGCCACGGCGAGGTGATCCTGGACCTGCCGGCCTCCGAGGTGTCCGCGTTCGTCGGGGACGGGGTGGTGGAGGAGCTCGGCCCGCGCCGCTGCCGACTCACCATCGGGGCGTGGTCGTGGCCGGCCCTCGCGGCCACCATCGGCAAGTTCGACGCGGACGTCGAGGTCGTCGGCCCCGGCGAGCTCAGGGACGCCTTCGCACGCCTGGCCGGCCGCTTCGCCAGGGCCGCGGGGGAGTAGCCCGGCCGGGCGCGCGGGTGGCGGCGCTCACCCCCTGGTGGCCGGCGTCGGGACGGTTCAGCTCTCGTACCCCTCGACCTCCCAGGCCGGCCGCTCGGTCGCGCCGGCCGGGTCCTCGCCGAACTCCAGGCGGGCGCGGCGCTGGCGCAGCAGGTCCCAGCACTGGTCGAGTCTGGCCTCGACGTCGGTCAGCCGGATCCGCTCGCCCTCCTGGAGCCCGTGGCCGACGGAACGCTCGCGCAGCGCGCGCTCCTCGGCCACGAGCTCACCGACACGGGCAAGGATGTCCTTGTCGTCCATTGAGTCAGATTAGGTGCGAAAAGGGCACCGGGCCACCGGGCCGCCGGGCCACCGGGCCGCCGGGCCGCCGGGCCGCCGGGCGGGGGCCAGCCGGGGCCGGCGTCCCGGCCGTCACCGCGGCGCCGCGTCGAGCAGCCGGGAGACGTAGGCGTTGCGGAACCGGCCGCCGGGGTCGTGGTCGAGCACCAGCCGGCGGAAGTCGGCGAACCGCTCGTAGCCGGCCACGACCACGGCCGGCGCGGCCGCCGTCACCTTGCCCCAGTGCGGGCGGGCGCCGAGTGGCAGCAGCCGCTCCTCGATGGCCGCGACCACCTCCAGCACCGCCTCGGGCCTGCGGTGCCAGGTGAAGTGGAAGGCCACCGAGTCGCGGCCCTGGGTGGGGGAGAGCCACAGCTCGTCGGCGGCGATGGTGCGGACCTCGGAGACGTACAGCAGGGGCGCGATCCGGTCGCCGAGCTCGCGTAGCGCCGCGAACGCCTCGCGCACGGCGGACCTCGGCAGGAACAGCTCGGACTGGATCTCGTCGCCCTCGCGCTGGAAGAAGGCCAGCCGGAAGTGCGGCAGCCGGTCGTACCAGGGGCCAGGCACGCCCAGCTGCGGGGTGCAGGTCTCGGGCGGCATGCCGGGGATGGGGTGGAGGGCGGTCTCGGACAGTCGGCCGCCGTGCCAGTCGGGCCCCGGGTGGCCGGCACCCTGCCGGTCGACCCGGCGCTTGAGCCAGATGCCACCCTCGCCGCCGCGCCAGTCGGTGAAGGTGCTGACGCTGTGACCGGCGCCGCTGATGTCGTCGAACTCGGCGGCCACCGTGTCCAGCGGGACGCCGGTGTAGACCCACTGAGCCACGTCGTAGGTCGGTTCCAGGTCCAGGGTGAGCGCGGTGACGGGGCCGAGCGCCCCCAGGTTCACCACCGCGCCGGCGAAGCGCTCCGGGTCCTCGGCCCGGCTCAGCCGCAGCGGGTCGCCCTCGGGACCGATGAGCTCGATCGCCGCCACCGAACTGGCGAGGCCGCGCAGTTCGTTTCCCGAGCCGTGGGTGCCGGTGGCCACGGCGCCGGCGACGGTGATGTGCGGGAGCGAGGCCAGGTTGGGCAGCGCGAAACCGGCGGCGTGCACCTCGGCGCAGAAGTCGGCGTACCGCAGCCCGCCACCCACGGTCACGGTGGCGGCGTCCCGGTCGATCTCCACGCGCCGCGGCAGGCCGTCGAGCCGCACCTGGTCCTCGGTGGTGTCCGCGATGTCGCTGAAGGAGTGGCCGGCCCCCAGGACCCGCACGCTCCGCGCCGTGGCGACGACGCGCCGCAGTTCGTCGATGGTGCTCGGGCGGTGCGACCGCGCGGCGCCGAAGGTGATGTTCCCCGCCCAGTTGCGCGCGGGCGTCCCGGTTGTCAGCATGCGGCGACCGTAATACGAATCCCTGTGCGACGGGTAGCGGTCACCGCCGGTCAGCGGCGGGCGCCGTCGCGCACCGGTGCGCGACGTCAATGCGGCGCCCGCGCGGTTCATGCGATCGGGTGGCCCGATCCGAGTGGCGGAACGATTTGGCGGCGTGCGAACCGGCCAGTTTCCCCGGCCCCGCCGCCCCGCCCCGCGGGCCCCGGTGGGCCTTCGGGGCGCCCGGAGGACGGAAAAGCATCACCCCCCGTCGATCGGACGGTCTGCTTACCGTTGATCGGTAGATCACAAACCCCGCTGGGCGACTTGTCCGAAAAGCTGCTGAGAGTGCTGCGTTCGGCGACGTTTCTGCGCTCTGATATGCGGAGGCGCGAGCGGTGGGAGCGCGCGCCGACCACGTCCTGGCAGGGCCGCGTTCAGGTCGTTGAGCGACGTCCGGGAGACCCCGCGGAGCCCGCGGGCACGAAGCGAGAGGCTGACATGAACGAGGCTGCGCCGACAGCCACGGCGGCCGCCGGGGGAGCGCGCCGTCACAGCCGCGCCCCAGCCGGCGGCGCTCGCCCACCCCTGCCCGCTCGCCGTCCACGCGCCGGCTTATCCGCGCCGGCCGGGTAGCCGGCGCCCGCGCACCCGCCTCCCCCTCCCTCTCCCGAGCCCCCTCCGGCCACCACGGAGGGCGCCGTCTCCGTGCCGGCGCACGCCCAGCGCCCGGTCGGACCGTTCCCCCGCGCAGGTCGGTGCCGCCCCACGGGCGCGGCCCCGGTCGACAGCGGCCGGGGACGCCCCGGCCCGGAGGCGGCTTGGCCGGTCGGCCTCGCGCTCCGAACGAGCGGCCACGGGCGCGAGGCCCGGCCGTCCGACCCCACACGCCCCGGACCACCGCACACCGCGAGCGAAGGAAAGCGACCCCTCCATGACCGACCAAGCCGCTCCCACGGCCCCGGCCGACACCGACCGCTGGATCCGCCGCTACCACCCCCAGCCGGACAGCCCCGTCCGGCTGGTCTGCCTGCCGCACGCGGGCGGCTCGGCCAGCTTCTACTTCTCGATGTCCCGGGCGCTCGCCGGCACGGCCGAGGTGCTGGCGGTCCAGTACCCGGGCCGCCAGGACCGGCTCAAGGAGCCGCCGTTGGAGACCGTCCAGCAGCTGGCCGACGCCGTCTACGCGGCCCTGCTGCCCTGGGCCGACCGCCCGCTCGCCTTCTTCGGCCACAGCATGGGCGCCGTCGTCGCCTTCGAGACGGCCCGCCGGCTGGAGCGCGAGAAGGGCCTGGTCGCACCGGCGCTCTTCGCCTCGGGGCGCCGCGCGCCCGCCACCCGGCGCGCCGAGACGGTCCACCACCGCGACGACGAGGGTCTGGTGGCCGAGCTGCGGAACCTGAGCGGCACCAACTCCCAGCTCCTCGCCGACAGCGAGATCATGCGCATGGTGCTGCCCGCCATCCGCGCCGACTACCGGGCCATCGAGACCTATGTCCGGCCCCCGGGCCCGGGACTGCGCTGCCCGCTCCACGTGCTGACCGGCGACGCCGACCCCAAGGTCACCGAGGCCGAGGCCGAGGCGTGGCGGGAGGAGACCGAGGGCCCCTTCGACCTGCGGGTCTTCCCCGGAGGCCACTTCTACCTGACGGAACACCAGGAGGCGGTCACCGCCACGGTCGCCGCCACCCTGCGGTCCGCGCCGGCGTGAGCGGGAGCCGGCTCCCGGCGCCATGTCGTGATCCACGCCCACCGGGTAGCGTGCCGTCCCGGGGGTGATCCATGCGGCCGGAGCGGGAGACCACGCTGGACACGGACGTCACACGACTCACCGGGGTTCCCGACCGGCGCTCGGCCGGCCGGTACCTGTGGTGGCTGGCCCGCCGGCAACGCGGCCGGGTGGCCGCCGGGATGCTGTTCGGCTCCTCCTGGATGGCGGGCCTCACGCTGGCGCCGCTGGTGCTCGCCCGCGCCATCGACGAAGGACTGGTCCCGGGCCGTCCCGGCGTGCTCGCGGGCTGGTGCGCGGCGCTGTTCGGCATCAACGGGCTGAGCGCCTGGTGCGGCATGATGCGGCACCGCACCATGACCAAGGTCAGGATGGACGCCGCCTTCCGCACCGCGCGGCTGGTGAACGACCAGGCCACCCGGCTCGGCGCCACGCTGCCGCGCCGGGTGACCGCGGGCGAGGTGGTCACCATCGGGATGCGCGACGTCGGCGTCGCCGGCCAGGCCCTGACCATGGCCAGCTCCGGCGCCTCCGGGGTGCTCGCCTTCGGCGCGGTGGCCGTGCTGCTGCTGACCGTCTCGCCACCGCTCGCCGCCGTGGTGCTGCTCGGGGTGCCGGTGCTCGCGCTGCTCGTCGGGCCGCTGCTCGGACCGCTGCGTGGCTCCGAGGCCGCCTACCGGGAGCGGGAGAGCGGCCTCACGGCGCGGGTGCTCGACATCGTCGGCGGGCTGCGCGTGCTGGGCGGGCTCGGCGGCAAGGACGTGCACGCCGAGCGCTTCCGGCGCGACTCGGCGCGGCTGCGCGCCGAGGGCTACCGGGTCGCCGCGGTCACCAGCTGGATCCAGGCGCTCGCCGGCGGCCTGCCGGTGCTGTTCCTGGCCGTCGTGACCTGGCTGGCCGCCAGGCTGGCGGCCCAGGGCTCCATCACGGTGGGCGAACTCGTCGCCGTCTACGGCTACGTGGCGGTGCTCTCCATCCCCGTCAACTACCTGATCGAGGGCGCGTACGACGTCAGCCGTGGCCTCGTCGCGGCCCGCCGGATCATCCGCTTCCTCGACCTGGAGCCGGAGGGCACCACCACAGGGCCCGGCCTGGCCCCGCCACCCGCCGACACCCCGCTGCACGACCCGGACTCCGGGGTCAGGGTCGCGCCGGGACTGCTGACCGCGCTGGTCAGCGCCAGGACCGCCGAGACCGGCGCGGTGCTGACGCGGCTCGCCGGATTCGCGCCCTCGGCGGTGACCTGGGGCGGCGTCCGGCTCGACGGCATCGCGCGGGCGCGGGTCCTGGACCGGATCCTGCTCGCGGAGAACGAGGCCGACCTCTTCGCCGGCCCGCTGCGCGCCGTGCTCTCCGGCCGCCGGCGGCCCGACGACGCGGCGATCGCCGACGCCGTGCGGGCGGCCGCCGCCGAGGACGTGGTGCGCGGCCTGCCGGCCGGGCTCGACACCCCGCTGTTGGCCCAGGCCAGGAACCTCTCGGGCGGCCAACGGCAGCGAATCAGGCTGGCCAGGGCGCTGCTCGCCGACCCCGAGGTGCTGCTCGCGGCCGAACCCACCTCGGCCGTCGACGCGCACACCGAGGCCGCCATGGCCGCCGGGCTAAGCGCCGCGCGCGCCGGCCGCACCACCGTGGTCGGCACCGCGTCGCCGCTGCTGCTCGACCGGGCGGACACCGTGTACCTCCTGGTCGACGGCCGGGTCGCGGCCGTCGGGACGCACCGTGAACTGCTGGCCGGCGAACCCGAGTACCGGCGTCTCGTGGCGCGGGGCGAGGACCCGGCGGACGGCGAGGACGACCTCGGACGCGGTGACCTCGACGGAGACGACGCGCCGGCCCAGGGGGTCCTCCGATGAGCGCCGGTGCCGGTGCCGGCGTCGGCGGCGACGCCGCCCCCGGGCTGCCGGTCGCCGAGCCCGCCGCCGTCGCCCGGGCCGCGGTCGGCCTGATCCGCCGGGACGGCCGTGCCTTCGCCGCTCTGCTCGGGCTCAACGCGCTGGCCGCCGGCGCCGGCCTGGTCGCCCCCTGGCTGCTCGGCCGCGTCATCGACGAGGTCGGCGCCGGCGCCGGGGTGGCGACCGTCGACCGGCTGGCGCTGGCCATCCTGCTGTGCGGGCTCGCGCAGCTGCTGCTGATCCGCTGGGCGCGCCTGGTCGGACACCGGTTCGGCGAGCGGACCCTGGCCCGGGTGCGCGAGGGGTACGTGACGCGGGCCCTGGCGCTGCCGCCCTCGGTCGTGGAGCGCGCCGGCCAGGGCGACCTGGCGGCGCGCGGCACCACCGACGTCTCGGCGGTGGGCGGCACGCTGCGGGACGCCGCGCCCGACGTGCTGATCGCCGCGCTCCAGGCGCTGTTCGTGCTGGGCGCGGTCTTCGCCCTCGACCCGCGGCTCGGTGCCTGCGGCCTGCTCGGCCTGGTCGGCTGCTGGTTCTCGCTGCGCTGGTACCTGCGCCGGGCGCGCACCGCCTACCTCGCCGAGGGCGCGGCCAACTCGGAGCTGGCCGAGCTGCTCGCCGCCACCGCCTCGGGCGCCCGCACCGTCGAGGCGCTCGGGCTGCGCGAACAGCGCCTCGCCGCCTGCGAGGCGGCCGTCGAGCGGTGCCGGACCACCAGGATGCGCACGCTGTTCCTGCGCGGCGTGCTGTTCCCCACCACCGACCTGTCGTTCGTGGTGCCGGTGGTCGCGGTGCTGCTGGTGGGCGGCGCGCTGCACGCGCGGGACGCGGTGAGCCTCGGCACGGTCGTGGCCGCCGCCCTCTACCTCCAGCAACTCGCCAACCCGCTCGAGGTCATCCTGATGTGGGCCGAACAACTGCAGAGCAGCGGCGCCTCCTTCGCCCGGGTCGAGGGCGTCGGCCTCGCCGCGGGGCCGCCCCCGGCGGCCGGCGGTCGCGCCCCGGACGGCGACCTGATCGAGCTGACGGGCGTGGGCTACGCGTACGGCACGGGGCGGGACGTGCTGCGCGACCTCGACCTGACCGTGCGTCCTGGCGAGCGGCTGGCCGTGGTGGGCCCCTCGGGCGCGGGCAAGACGACGCTGAGCCGGCTGCTCGCCGGCGTCGACGCGCCGCGCACCGGCAGCGTGACGGTGGGCGGGGTGCCGGTCGCCGAGCTCGCCCCCGACCAGCTGCGCCGACAGATCCTGCTCGTCACGCAGGAGCACCACGTCTTCCTCGGCACCGTCCGGGACAACCTGCTGATCGCCGCCCCGACCGCCGGGGACGGCGAGCTGTGGGCGGCGCTTGAGACGGTCGGCGCCGACTGGGTCGCCGAGCTGCCGGCCGGCCTCGACACCGGTCTCGGGGCCACCGGGCACCGCGCCGACGCCGCGCAGGCCCAACAACTCGCCCTTGCGCGCGTGGTGTTGGCCGATCCCCACACGCTGGTGCTGGACGAGGCGACCGCCCTGCTCGACCCGGCGACCGCACGGCACACGGAGCGCGCGCTGGCCGCCGTGCTGCGGGGCCGCACGGTCGTCGCCATCGCGCACCGGCTGCACACCGCCCACGACGCGGACCGGGTCGCGGTGCTCCAGGACGGCCGGCTGACCGAGCTCGGCCCGCACCATGAACTGGTGGCGGCGGACGGGGCCTACGCCGCGCTCTGGCGGTCCTGGCACGGCCGCTGACGACCCCTCGCACCGGCGGCCGGTCGTCTCGGATGACGAACCGGGCATTGACGGTCAGGGGTGGTCATGCTTGCATCGAACCATGTCCGGTGCCCGGATCCTGACCCGCCGCCGCTGCGTGGACTTCCTCCGCGTCGCCGCCGCGATCTGTCGCGCTTCCAGCTGACGCCTCCGCGCCGCGCGCACTGCGCGCCCTCGCGCCCGGCGCGTCCGTGACCACGCTCCGACCGGCCGTCCCGCCCCACCTACCGCTCGCTCCCGCCGAGCGCGTTCCCGCCTGCCCGCGCGCCGCCGCCGGCCGGGCGGTCCGCCGTGCCCGCGCGCCGCCGCATCCCCCTTCCGTAAGGAGACCGCATGCCGGGGTCCGCCCCCGCCGCCGCCCATGTGATCGAGGACGACACCGAGGCGCTGAAGGTCGCGGCCGAACTCGCCGACGCCTTCCGGGCCGGTGCCGCCCACCGGGACGCCGAGCGCGAACTGCCGCGCGCCGAGCTCGACCGGCTCTCGGCGAGCGGCCTGCTCGCGGTCACGGTGCCGGCCGAGCACGGCGGGGCCGACGTCACCGCCGTCACCCTCGCCGAGACCTTCCGGCTCCTGGCCACCGCCGACGCCAGCCTCGCCCAGATCCCGCAGAGCCACTTCGTCTACGTCAACGTGCTGCGCCGGCAGGGCACCCCGGAGCAGCGGGCGTTCCTCCTCGGCGAGGTGCTGGCGGGCCGGCGGTTCGGCAACGCCCAGTCGGAGGCCGGCACCCGGCACGTCCAGGACTTCCGCACCCGCCTCGAACCCGAGCCGGACGGCGACGGCTACACGCTGACCGGCGTCAAGCACTACGCGACCGGCGCGCTGTTCGCGGACTGGATCCCGGTGCTGGCCAAGGCGGCCCACGACGGCGACCGGCTGCACGTGGCGTACGTGCCGCGCGACGAGCCCGGGGTGACCGTCGTCGACGACTGGGACGGCATGGGCCAGCGCACCACCGCGAGCGGCACCGTCCGCCTCGACCGGGTGCACGTGCCCGCCGACCGCGTGGTGCCCCACCACCTCACCTTCACCGGGCCGCAGCTGCACGGCGCCACGGCCCAGTTGCTGCACGCAGCGATCGACGTCGGGATCGCCGGCGGGGCGCTGGCCGAGGCCGCCGAGTTCGTCCGCACCAGGAGCCGCCCCTGGTTCGAGAGCGGGTTCGAACGGGCCGCCGACGACCCGCTGCTGATCCAGCGGTTCGGCGAACTCGCCGTCCAGCTGCGGGCGGCCGAGGCGCTGCTCACCACGGCCGCGCGCGCCGTGGACGTGGCGCGCGCCGGGCTCACCGACGGCAGCGCCGCCGAGGCGTCGATCGCGGTCGCCGCCGCCAAGACGTTCTCCGCCACCGCGGCCGTCGAGATCTCCTCCGCGCTCTTCGAGGTCGCCGGCACCCGCGCGGCGCTGAACGGCCTCAACCTGCACCGCCACTGGCGCGACGCCCGCACCCACACCCTGCACGATCCGGCCCGCTGGAAGGTGCAGCACATCGGCCGCCACCTGCTCAACGGCACGCCGCCGCCCCGGCACGGCCTGTTGTGACGCCCCCTCGCCGACCACGCCCTGCCGACCACCTTGCTGACAACGCCCGCGAAAGAACGGAGAGTTCCGTGCCCCTCACCTTCCACTGGTTCCTGCCGACCAACGGCGACAGCCGGCACGTCGTGGGCGGCGGCCACGGCGCCGCCGTCACGGCCGCCGGGCGCGACCGGCCGCCGACGGTCGGTTACCTCGGTCAGATCGCCCGCGCCGCCGAGCAGTTGGGCTTCGTCGGCGCGCTGACCCCGACCGGCGCCTGGTGCGAGGACGCGTGGCTCACCACCGCGATGATCAGCCAGCACACCGAACGCCTCAAGTTCCTGGTCGCGTTCCGGCCCGGCTTCGTGTCACCGACGCTCGCCGCCCAGATGGCGAGCACCTACCAACGGCACACCGGCGGGCGGCTGTTGCTGAACATCGTGACCGGCGGCGAGAGCGCCGAGCAGCGCGCCTACGGCGACTTCCTCGACAAGGACGCGCGCTACGAGCGGACCGGCGAGTTCCTGCACGTGGTCCGGCAGTTGTGGGACGGCAAGACCGTCGACCTGGCCGGCGAGCGGCTGAGCGTGGAGGGCGCGCGCCTGACCCGGCTGCCGGAACCGGTGCCCGAGGTCTACTTCGGCGGCTCCTCGCCCGCCGCCCTCGAGGTCGCCGCCCGACACGTCGACGTGTACCTCACCTGGGGCGAACCGCCCGCCCAGGTCGCGCGGAAGGTCGCCCGGGTGCGGGAGCTGGCCGCCGCGCACGGCCGCACCCCGCGCTTCGGCATCCGGCTGCACGTCATCAACCGCGACACCTCGGAGGAGGCGTGGGCCGAGGCACGACGGCTGCTCGACGGCTTCGACCCGGCGACCGTGGCGGCCGTCCAGGAGGGCCTCGGCCGCAGCGAGTCCGAGGGGCAGCGTCGCATGCTGGCGCTGCACGGCGGCAGCCGCGACGGCCTGGAGATCCACCCCAACCTGTGGGCCGGGATCGGGCTGGTGCGCGGCGGCGCGGGCACCGCGCTGGTCGGCAGCCACGAGGAGGTCGTCGAGCGGATCCTCGAGTACCACGCGCTCGGCATCGAGGAGTTCGTGCTCTCCGGCTACCCCCACCTGGAGGCCGCGTACTGGTTCGGCGAGGGGGTGCTTCCCGTGCTCGAACGCCGTGGCCTGTGGCGGCACCCGGCCCGCCCCACCGGTGAACCCGTGACCGCCCAGGTCCCGTTCGCCGCCGCCCGACCCTGACCCGACACCGCGAGGTAGAACCATGGCCGTCGTCCTGTCCGTATCCGGAAGCCCCTCACCCACCTCCCGCACCGCCCGCCTCCTGCGCCACCTGGACGCGCGCCTCGCACTCCAGGGCCACGACGTGATCCCGCTCGACGTCCGCACCCTGCCGGCCGAGGCCCTGCTCGGCGCGGACCTCGCGCACCCGGCGATCACCGAGGTCGCCGAACTCCTCGCCCGCGCCGACGGGGTGGTCATCGGCACCCCCGTCTACAAGGCCGCCTACTCCGGGCTGCTGAAGACCCTGCTCGACCTGCTGCCGCAGTACGCGCTGGCCGGCAAGACCGTGCTGCCGCTGGCCACCGGCGGCAGCACCGCCCACGTGCTGGCCATCGACTACGCGCTGCGCCCCGTGCTCTCCTCGATGGGCGCCACCCACATCACCCCCGGCTGGTTCGTCCTCGACCGCCACATCCTGACCGCCGACGACGGCTCGCTCACCCTCGACCCCACGGCCGCCGAGCCGTTGACCCAGGTCGTCGACCAGTTCTCCCTCCACCTCGGGGCCCGGCTGCTGCGCCGCGTCTCCTGAACCTCCCGAGTCCTCCGAGTCCCCTGGCGACGACCGCGCGGGCCGGCGCGCGGCGCCGGCGGTCGCCGTCCGTGTGCGCGCCGTTCCGCCGCGTGGTGGCCCGTGTCACACTCCGTGGTATGCGACGTGCGGACGTGGTGGTGGTCGGCAGTGGGCACAACGCGCTGGTCGCGGCGGCCTACCTGGCCAGGGCCGGCCGGGAGGTCGTCGTGCTGGAGGGGAACGACCGGGCCGGCGGTCTGGTGCGCACCGACGAACTCACCCTGCCCGGCTTCCTGCACGACACCTACTCCTCGCTCCACCCGCTGTTCGTCTCCGGCCCCGCCTACGCCGAACTGGGCCCGGAGCTCGCCCGGTTCGGCCTGACGTACCGCGGCTTCCGCCACAGCTTCGGCGTCTCGCTGCCCGGCGCGGGCGGCAGCGCCGTCCTGTCCACCGACGCGGCCGAGAACGTGGCGGAGTTCGAGCGGCTCGCCCCCGGCGACGGCGCCGCGCTCACCGAGCTGCTGGCCGACTTCGAGCCCCATGTCGGCCCGGTCTTCGGTCTCTTCGGGGCCGAGTTGGCCGGCCGCGAGTCGGCTCGCGTCATCCACGACCTGATGCACGAAGGACGCACGTACTCCACGTTCGCCCGCGACTTCCTGCGCACCGCCCGCGACCTGCTCGAACACCGCTTCCGCTCACCGGTGTCGCGCGCCCTGCTGGCGCCGTGGACGCTGCACCTCGGCCGCGGCCCCGACGAGGTGAACAGCGCCTTCTGGGTGCTGCTCGTGCTGATCGCGGAGACCTCGGTCGGCTCGCCCACGCCCGAGGGCGGCGGCGAGCGGCTGGTGCGGGCGCTGGTCGCGCTGGCCGAGGCGCACGGCGGGCGGGTGGAGACCGGGCGCCGGGTCGACCGGATCCTGCTGCGGAACGGCCGGGCCGCCGGGGCGCGGACGGCGGACGGCGAGGTGGTGGCGGCCCGGCACGCGGTCGTCGCCTCGGTCAACCCCGACCAGCTGTACCTGCGGCTGCTCGCCCACGAGCCCGACGCCGTCCCGCCGCTGCTCCGGCGCCAGGCGGGCGAGTTCCGGTACGGGCGCGGCTGCGTGCAGATCCACCTGGCGCTGTCCGAGCCGCCACGGTTCGCCGACGAGCGGCTCGCCGCCGCCGGCCTCAACCACCTGACCGCCGGCCTCGACGGGGTGTCCCGCTCGGTCAACGAGGCCGCCAGGGCACTGCTGCCGGCCGAGCCGACGATCTCCCTCGACACCCCCTCCGTCGCCGACCCGTCCCGCTGCCCACCGGGAGCGGCGGTGGCGCGCCTGCAGATCCTCGACGTGCCGCTGCGCCCGCGCGGCGACGCGGCGGGCGAGATCGAGGTGGGCGACGCGGGCTGGACGACCGGGATCAAGGAGGCGTTCGCCGACCGGGTGATCGCGCAGGCCGGCCGGCACGCGCCGAACCTGCCGGGCGCGATCCTCGGCCGGTACGTGATCGGGCCCGACGACCTGGCCCGCTTCAACCCGAACTGCGGCCCCGGCGACCCCTACGGGGGCAGCCACGAACTGGCCCAGAGCTACCTGCTGCGGCCCCTGCCCGCCCAGCCCTCGCACCGCACGGTGGTGCCGAACCTCTACACCCTCGGCGCCGCCACCTGGCCGGGCCACGGCGTCAACGGCGCCTCGGGCTACATCGTGGCGCGCGAACTGCTGCGGACCGCCTGACCGACCGGTGCGCTCTTGTCCGTACGGCCCCACGGCGCCTACGGCGGTTGACACCTAGTCAGGTACATGATCGCGAAGCGGCCTGGGGGGGCATGGCATGGCGCGACCTTCCGACTGGAGTCCGGTCGACATGGACTCCGACCCGACCCCGGGGAACCCCGACGAGGTCCGGCAACTGGCGGACGAGTTACGGACCTTCGCGGTCGACGTGGGCGAGGCGCTTGGCCGGGTACGTGGGATGGTCGAGGACCGGGCGGTGATGGACTGGGCCGGCCTGTCGGCCGAGGCGTTCCGCTCGGAGTTCGACGGCGTGCCGGGCAACCTGGAGAAGCTCCAGACCTCGTACGACATGGCCGCCCAGGCTTTGCAGACCTACTGGCCGAAGCTGGAGACCGCCCAGGGCATGGCGGACCGCGCCCTGGACCGCGCGATCGCCGCCCAGGCCGACCTCTCCTCGGCGCAGGCGGCGCTCTCCGACGCCCAGGACTGGCTCTCCCGGGCCGGCGAGGAGGCCGAACGCCTGGAACGTGAGGGCGAAGGCGAGAACGTCGAACCGCCCTCGGAGGCCGAGGTCCGCGCCGCCACCCGTGACCGCACCGCCGCCGACGAGGCGGCGAGTTCGGCCCAGGGCCGGGTCGACGCGGCCGAGGAGGCGCTGACCGCGGCCCGCGAACTCGCCCGGCAGGCCAAGGAGTTACGCGAGGAGGCGGCCCGGCTCAGTGCCTCCGAGATCGACGAGGCGTCGGACGCCGGTATCCAGAACCGGCGGTGGTGGGAGGACGCGATTCACTGGGTGTCGGAGAACTGGGACACCGTCGTCGAGGTCTACAAGGTCGTCGTCGCCGTCCTCGGCATCGTCGTGATGATCATCGGCGGCCCGCTGGCCTGGGTGGTCCTCGCCGCAGCCCTCGTCGTCCTCGCCGACACGCTCTACCGCTACGCCAACGGCGAGGCGTCGCTCTGGGACGTCGCCTTCGCGGCGCTCGACTGCATACCGGTACTACGACCCCGCGATCGGCCGCTACCTCTCACCCGACCCGCTCGGGCTCGAACCGGCGCCGAATCCGTACGCCTACCCCGGCAACCCCCTCCTCTTCATCGACCCACTCGGCCTCGCGTCATACGGCGGAGGGGGGGTGATGCGGGGCCTGGACGACGGTCAACTTCTCGAGGCCATCAACGACCCTGACGACATCGGCTCGGTCGTCACCATTCATAACGACTCCGTAATGCAGGGTAATCATCGCATCAGCGAAGCGTTGTCCCGTATGAACGACCCGAACCACCCCGGAATCACGCCGGACACCGAGATTCTGGTCCTTGGCAGCCGGTAAGAAGGGGCATCATGAGACTTCGCCGGCTCCGCACACGCTTCGAACGGCGGATCCTCTCCCCCCTCGGCTGGCGGGTACCGGCAAGCGCACGGCGAGCCACTCCACAGGACATGGCAGAGCTGATCGAGGCGGCGCGGACCCGGGGATACAGCAGGACCGCCAAGGGCTGCGAACCGAACGACGGCCCGGACGCGTGGTGTGTGATCGTCGCCGTCCTGTACGAGGCCGTGCCCGAACCAGCCTGGATATGCCTCGTGTGGCAACCCAGCGGTTCGCGCGGCTACCGCCTGGATACCGCCCTGCATGACTTCGCCGGTCTCGGCAGGCTCCGCGCCGCGCAGAAGGACCGGGTGATCCAGGAGCTCATCACGGCAAGCACGGGAAGGACCGGCACAGAGGGATGAACCGTGGCCGGGGTGCGACCTCGGCCGTCAGCGCCTCGCCCGGGCCCCGTCGTGAAGGCCGGCCATCAGACCGGCGCCGCGCTCACGCGCCCAGCTCCGCCCACGCCGACGCCAGCAGCTCGTAGGAGCGCACCCGGTCGCGGTGGTCGTGGGTGATGGTGGTGACCAGCAGTTCGTCGGCCTCGGTGGCGTCGCGCAGCTCCCGCAGCAGCCCCGCGACCCGCTCCGGGGAGCCGACGAACTGGGTGTCGACGCGGTCGGCGACCAGCGCCCGGTCCGCTTCCGTCCACGGCTCGTCGCCGACCTCGCCGGGGGCCGGGAACGGGCGCGCGCCGCCACCGGCGCGGATGCTCCGCACCCAGGGGCCGTAGCCGGCGGCCAGCTCACGCGCGGTGGGGTCGTCCGGCGCCACCACCACGTCGGCCGAGACCTGCACGTGCGGCCGGTCGAGATCGGCCGAGGGGCGGAACGCCGCCCGGTAGGCGGCCACCGTCTCCAGCACGGTGCCGGGGCTGACGTGGTAGTTGGCGGCGAAGCGCAGCCCGCGCTCGCCGGCCACCCGGGCGCTCTCGCCGGCGCTGCTGCCCAGGATCCACAGCTGCACCTCCGCGCCCTCGCCGGGCACGGCGTGCGCGTCCAGGCCCTCGGGGGAGCGGTAGTCGCCGGCCAGCAGGGCCCGGATGTCGTCCACCTGCGCGGCGTAGTCCCGGGGTTCCGCGCCCGGCGGGAAGAGCAACTCCTGGTGGAGCCGGAAGCGGGGCGAGTCGAGCAGCCCGGCCGGGTTGAAGGGCCTCGGGATCAGCAGCGTGCCGACGCGGCGGGCCTCGGCCCGGGCGGCCGGGGGCGCCGGCGGGCGGGCGGCGTTCGACGGCGGCTTGCGGTGTCCGGAACGGCCGAGCCCCAGGTCGATGCGCCCCGGGTGCAGCGCGTCGACGAGGCCGAACTGCTCGACGACCGACAGCGCGGTCTGGTGGCCGAGCTGCACGGCGCCCGAGCCGACCCTGATCCGCCGCGTCGCGCCGGCGACCAGCGCGATCACCAGCGCCGGCTGGGAGCCGGCCACCCCTGGCGCCAGGTGGTGCTCGGCGATCCAGTACCTGTGGTAGCCGAACTCCTCGGCGCGGCGCGCCAGATCGACCGTGTTGGCGAGGGCCGCCGCGGCCGTGGAGCCGGAGCTGATCGGCACCAGGTCGAGGACGGACAGTGGCACGGGCCGCGCGGACATGGCACACCCTTTCGCTGCGTCGGATGAGTGGGCGGCCGGCACACCGGAGGGGATCGGTGGCCGGCCGCCGGCCCGGGCGGTCGTCCGCCGCCCGGGTCGGTCAGGGCGCGGGCGCCGCCGTGGTCGACAGTGGCGCGCGCCGGCCGGCGAACGTGCTGCGCGGCCGGGGGAGGCCGTAGTGGTCGCGCAGCGTCGTGCCGGTGTACTCGGTGCGGAACAGGCCCCGGCGGCGCAGGATCGGCACCACCTCGTCGGCGAACACGTCGAAGCCGCCGCTGAGCCAGGGCGGCATGACGTTGAAGCCGTCGGCGGCGCTGCCGGTGAACCACTCCTCGATCCGGTCGGCGACCTGCTCGGGCGTGCCGGCCACCACCCAGTGGCCGCGCGCCCCCGCGAGCCGGTGCAACAGCTGCCGCAGCGTTGGGCGTTCACGCTCGATGACGTCGACGATCAGCTGGAAGCGGCTGGACGCGCCGCGCTCCCCGCCGGTGTCGATCGCCTCGCGCGGCACCGGCCGGTCCAGGTCGGCGACGTCGAACCTGACGCCGAGCAGCCGTTCGAGGAGTTGCAGCGAGTACTCGGGTTGGGTCAGCTCGTTGAACTCGTCCCGCAGCGCCCGCGCCTCCGCCTCCGTCGAGCCGATGAACGGACTGATGCCCGGCAGCACCAGCACCCGGTCGGGGTCGCGACCGAGCGCCGCCGCGCGGCGCTTGAGGTCGGCGTAGAAGTCCCGCGCCGAACCGAGCGTCTGGTGCGCGGTGAACACCGCCTCCGCGTAGCGGGCCGCGAAGCCGCGGCCGTCCTCCGAGGAGCCGGCCTGCACGTAGACCGGGCGGCCCTGCGGGGTGCGCGGCGTGTTGAGCGGGCCCCGCACCCTCAGGTGCCGGCCCTCGTGGTCGATCGGGTGGATGCGGTCGGTGTCGGCGAAGATCCCGGACGCCTGGTCGGCGATCAGCGCCTCGTCCTCCCAGCTGTCCCACAGCTTCGTCACCACGTCGACGAACTCCCGTGCCCGGTCGTACCGTTCGGCGTGCACCGGGTGCGCGTCGAGGCCGAAGTTCCCCGCCGCCTGCGGGGCGCCCGTGGTGACGATGTTCCAGCCGGCGCGGCCCCGGCTCAGGTGGTCGAGGGAGGCGAAGAGCCGGGCCAGGTTGTACGGCTCGGAGTAGGTGGTGGAGGCGGTGGCGATCAGCCCGATCCTGCTGGTGACGGCCGCCACCGCGGCCAGCCAGGTGAACGGCTCCAGGCGGAACCGGCTGGCGTAGCGCACGTTGTCCGGCAGCGAGGGCCCGTCGGCGAGGAACACCGCGTCCAGCTTGGCGGCCTCGGCGCGGCGGGCCAGCTCCTGGTAGAGACCGATGTCCAGGAGCCGGTCGGGACGCGAGCCGTGGTAACGCCAGGCCGCCTCGTGGTGGCCGCCCGGATAGATGAACAGGTTGAGCCGCAACCGGCGTTCGGCGGACCCGGTCATGGTGTCCCGCCCTCCGCCGGCTCGACGGCGCCCTGGTCCGCGTTCGGCCCGTCGGCGTTCTGCGTGTCGGTGTCGACCCCGAGGCGGGCCAGCAGGTCGGCACGGAGCGCCGCGTACGCGGGGCTGCCCGGCGTGCGCGGCGCGGGCAGCGTGATCGGCAGGTCGGCGGCGATCCGGCCCGCGTCCAGCACCACGACCCGGTCGGCGAGCGCGATCGCCTCGTCCACGTCGTGCGTGACCAGCAGCACCGCGGGGCGGTGCGCCTCGTACAGCCGCCGCAGCAGCGCGTGCATCCGGATCCTGGTCAGCGCGTCCAGCGCGCCGAACGGCTCGTCGGCCAGCAGCAGTTCCGGCTCCCGCACCAGCGAGCGGGCCAGCGCCACGCGCTGCTGCTCGCCACCCGACAACTCGACCGGCCAGGCGCGCTCCCGGCCGGCGAGGCCCACCTCGGCCAGCGCGGTGCGGCCCCGCCGGGTCGCGTCAGGACCGTCGAGGCCCAGCGTCACGTTCTCCAACAGCCGTTTCCACGGCAGCAGTCGGGCGTCCTGGAAGACCACCGAGACGTTCTCGGGCGCGTCGAGACGCTCGTAGCCGGTCACGTCGTGGTCGATGCCGGCCAGCACCCGCAGCAGGGTGCTCTTGCCCGAGCCGCTGCGCCCGATCAGGGCCACGAACTCGCCCGGCGCGACGGTCAGGTCGAGCGCGTCGAGCACCCGCCGGTCCCCGAACGCCCGGACCAGGCCCTCGATCCGGACCGCGGCCCCGGTCGTCAGGCCGCCCTTCAGGCCGTCCTTCAGCCCGCCAGCGTGCGTCGCCATGACAGCGCCCTCCTCTGCACGAGCCGCACCAGGCCGTCGGAGACGAGCCCGAGCAGGCCGTAGACCACCAGGCCCACGATGATCACGTCGGTCTGTCCGTAGGTACGCGCCAGCTCCATCATGTAGCCGATGCCGCTGGTGGCGTTGACCTGCTCGACCACCACCAGGGCGAGCCAGGCGTTGGTGACGGCGAACCGCATGCCGAGCAGGAAGCCCGGCAGCGCGCCCGGCAGCACCACGTGCCGCAGGAACGCGACCCGGCCAAGGCGCACGGTCTCGGCCAGCTCGACATAGCGACTGTCGATCGTCCGCAGCCCGTTGTGGGTGTGGACGTAGATCGGGACCAGCACGCCGAGGGTGATGGTGACGATCTTCATGGTCTCGCCGATGCCGAACCACAGGATCAGCAGCGGGATGAGGGCCAGCGACGGGATGGACCGCTTGATCTGCACGGGGCCGTCGATCACCCCCTCGCCGAACCGGCTCAACCCGGCGATCACGGCCAGCACCAGGCCGGCCGCCACCCCGAACCCGAGCCCGGCCAGGGCGCGTTGCGCGGACGTCCACAGGTTCTCCTGGAGCCGGCCGTCCTCGATCAGCTCCTGGGCGGTCGTCACCACCTCCCAGGGCGCCGACAGGTTCCGCTCGTCGATCCACCCCGCGGCCGAGCCGACCGACCAGACCAGGAGCAGCAGCAGTGGTCCGATGGCCCAGCCGTAGCGGATGGGCCGCCCGGGCCCGAGCCGCCGCCTGCGCCGCCGGGGCGCCGGGGGCGGCTCGACCACCCGCGGCGTGGCCAACGGGGTCTCGGTCGCCGTCACGACCCACCACCCTCCGCCTCGGCGACGGCCTCGGCCGCCACCGTCTCGTAGCGTCGGTCGAACAGGGTCTCGGCGTCGAACGTCTCGCGGTCGAGCTCGGCGGCCAGCAGCTCGATGGTCTGTTGCTGCCGCTCGATGGCGTCCGACCAGTCGGCCGGGAAATCCGGGTGCCCGTTCTGCTCGACCAGGTACTCGCCGTCCTCGACGCTCAGCCCCTGGTCCTCGACGTAGAAGCCCTGGATCCACTCCTCGGGATGCTCGTCGGCCCAGGTCAGCGCGCGCGCCCAGAGACCGATGAACTCCCGGATCGCCGCCGCCTTCTGGGGATCGGACACAGCGGCCGTCGGCACCCACAGGTGCCCCGGGTCGTCCCGCAGCCCGTGGTGGATGGTGGTGCCGCCCTCGGGGCCGTACTGCTCCACATACCGCCGGATGTTGACGTTGCCGAGCGGCGCCACGTCCACCTCGCCGTTGCCCAGCGCCGTCGGATAGACGTCGCCGGTACTGGGGATCTCGACCAGCTCCACGTCGTCCGTGGTGAGCCCCGCCGCGTCCAACACCCGGAGGATCAACGCACCCTGCGCCTGGCCCGGGCTGAACGCGATCCGCTTTCCGCGCAGGTCCTCCAGCGACTGGACGTCCACGCCGGGCGCCACGCCGAGTTGGTAGATCGGGTGGTCGACCGGGTCCTGGCGGAGCTGCGTCGCCACCAGCTTGGTGTCCAGCCCCGTCCAGTGCGCGTGGATCGACGGGATCTCGGCCGCCGAGCACACGTCGAGCGCGTTGGCCCGGAACGCCTCGGAGCACTGCGGCCCGCCGCTGATGTTGGCCCACTCCACGTTGAACGGGATCTCGTCGATCAGCCCGGACAGTTCGAGCGCGACCTGAGCGTCCGGCGTGCCGATCGTCAGGGTTGTGTCGGGATCGACGGTCGCCGGTATCTCCGCCGCGGCCAACTCCTCGTCGCTGGCGCCGCCTTCCGCGTCGTCGGTGGCGCAACCGGCGAGCAGCAGCGGGGCGACGAGGGCGGCGGCGAGCGCGAGGTGTCCAAATCTGGGCATGGTGGTTCCCGGAAATCGTGTGCGTGAACAGCGGAACGCCGGCGAGAACGCGGCGGAAATGCGGCGTCGCCGGAAAGGGGGGATCCGTGGGGGGAAATACGCGGAGGAGAAAGATCAGCGACACATGGCGGTGGCGACGCGCATCAGATCGATGGCGCGCCGCTGGCTGAGCTGGGCGAAGGTCCGCATGTCCGAGAAAGTAGCGAACACCTGGGCGAACGGTCAACGACGTGTACGGTCGGGAGTTTCCGGCGCGCGACCGATGTAACACGGCTTCATATTACGAAGTCGGTATCCCGATGTCAGAAGCCTGATGAACGCGCGCGAACGCGGGATGAATTTCGCCGTCACGGCCCCAGGTGGACCTGGCAGGCCCACAGGCTCGGGGTCATCGGGTAGTCGGCGCGCGGCGTCCGCACCGCGGCGTGCACGGCCTCGTCGGCGAGTTCGGGCGTGGTGCGCGGGGTGTCGCAGGCGGACAGGTGGGCGAGCCGGACGCCGGGCAGTCGGAGCCGCGCCAGGTCGCGTACGGCCAGCGGGCGTTCGGCGTGGTCGTGGAGGACCAGACGGTTGCCGGAGGGCCGGTGCGGGTCGCCCAGCGCGTGGCAGGCGAAGACGCGAACTCGCCACGCGGGTCGGACTCGTCCCGGCGGACGCGCCCGGCCGGCTCCGCCGGGACACGGACAACGACCTGTCCGAGCTGTTCAGGAAGGCCGACTAGCGTCGACCAGCGAGGCCGGGCGGGAGAGGGGCCAGCGCGGCCAGGGCTGCGCGCTCCGGTCCCGCGGCCGCCAGCGCCTCGCGGTGCGCGTCGGCCAGGAGTTCGGCCACCAGCACGCGGCGGTCGGTGCGGGCGGAGAGCACGGCCGCGTCGACCATGGCGAGGCTCAGCAGGTTCTCGTGGATCTCGCCGCGCGGCGTGGTGCCGGTGCGCAGGGCGTGGACGAAGGCGGCGAGCGCGCCGGCGATGCCGCCAGGCGCCCCGTCGTCGGCCGGTTCCGGCGCCGGGTCGAGCGACGACAGGGGCGGTCCCTCACCGTCCCAGGTGGCGGTGCCGTGGGCGCCGCTGAGGCGCCAGCCCCCGTTCCACGAGGTTTCGAGCCCCGGGCTGCACCAACTGCCGGTGTAGACGTAGCGGACGCCGCCGGTCATCTCGAAGACGGCGGTGGCGGCCGCGTCACCCGCGTACCAGCTCCAGGACGGGTTGTACTCCTGGCAGTAGACCGAGACGGGCTCGGCGTCGAGGACGTAGCGGGCGGCGTCGAAGGGGTGGATCGCCATGTCGAGGAGCAGCGGGTGCGCCATGGCGTCGCGGAAGCCGCCGAAGCGCGGGGCGAGGAAGAACTCCGTGGTGAGGACGCCGAGCGGGCCGAGCCGGCGGGCCTGGTCGCGGAAGCGCCGCAGGTGGCGGTCGTGGCTGCGGGACTGACTCACCATGAACAGCTGGCCGGCGAGCTCGGCCGCCGCCGCGAGCCGGAGCGCCTCGGCGACCGAGGCGGCGGCCGGCTTCTCGCCCAGCACGGGCAGGCCGAGCCCGAGGGCCTGGAGGGTGACCGGCAGGTGGGCGGCCGGGGTCGTCACGTTGATGACGGCCTGCGCGCCGGACGCGGCGGCCACCGCCGCCAGATCGGTGCCGGCGACGGCGCCCGGCACGCCATCGGCCGCCGCCGTGGCCGCGTCCGGGTCGAGGTCGACGACGCCGACCAGCGTGACGTCGGGCGAGGCGGCGACGGCGCCCAGCCAGGCCCGGCCCATCCCGCCGGCGCCGACGAGGAGAACCCGCAGCGGGTCGCCGTCGGCCGGGAGGGCGCGGAAGCGGGGCACGCTCATGCGGGGCTGCCCTCGGCCTCGAACCAGCCGGTCTCGCTGCGGACCAGCGTCGGGGTGGTGCGGGCCGCGGCCGGCGCGGCCCAGGTGACGGCGTTGGCGATGACGCGGCGCACGTCCGGATGGTGGTAGACGGGGTAGTCCTGGTCGCCGGGGCTGAAATAGAAGATCTTCCCGTGGCCGCGCCGGAACGTGCAGCCGCTGCGGAACACCTCGCCGCCGGAGAAGGAGCTCACGAACACCAGCTCGTCGGGGGCCGGGATGTCGAAGAACTCCCCGTACATCTCCTGCTCCTCGATGACGATCGGGTGCGGCACGCCAGCGGCGATGGGGTGCGAGGGGGCGACCGTCCACACCAGCTCGCGGTCCCTGCCGTTGCGCCAGCGCAGCGTGCAGGTGGTGCCCATCAGCCGGGTGAAGATCTTCGACCAGTGCCCCGAGTGCAGCACGATCAGGCCCATCCCGGCCAGCACGTGCCGGTGCACCCGGTCCACGACCTCGTCCGCCACCTCGCCGTGGGCCACGTGCCCCCACCAGGTCAGCACGTCGGTCTCGGCCAACACCTCCTCGGTCAGGCCGTGTTCCGGCTCGTCCAGGGTGGCGGTGCGCACCGTGGCCGCGGCGCCGAGGTGCTCGGTCACGCCCTCGGCGACGGCCGCGTGCATGCCCTTCGGGTACAGGCGGGCGACCTTCTCGTCCCGCTGCTCGTGGCGGCCCTCGCTCCAGACGGTGACCCGCAGGGGGGAGACGGGCGACGACATGGCCTCACTCCGGTCCTGCCCGGGCCGCCGAAAAAACTTTCGCCAAACCGGGCCTAGTTTTCGCAACAAACGGCAGCCAAGCTAGGTCGCGGGGCGCGGCCTGTCAAGGGAGCCTGGGGGCGGGGCGAGTGGCCGAAAGGGCGTGAGGCTCTAGGGTGGGTGTTTCGAAAACTGTCGGCACCCAGCGGAGGCGGACTCATGACCGATGGCCGGGCGGCGCGCCTCACTCTCGCCCAGATCGCCGAGACGGCCGGGGTGTCGGTCTCCACCGTCTCCAAGGTCCTCAACGGCCGGGACGACGTCTCCGCCGACACCCGCGCCCGGGTCGACGCCGTGCTCCGCAGGAACCGGTACGTGCGCCGCGGCGCGCCCGCCACCGAGCCGGCGGCGCCCGGCCCCCGCACCGTGGACCTCGTGCTCGGCGGGATCGACGGCTCCTGGCCGGCGAGCGTCGCCAGCGGCATGGAGGCCGCGGCCCACGACGCCGGACTGCACGTGGTGATCTCCGTCGCCCGCGCGAACGGCCGCGGCCCCGACTGGGTGGACCGCGCGCTGGAGCGGGGCAGCTCCGGCGTGGTCGTCGGCCTCGCCGAGCCGACCGAGGACCAGCTGCGGCGTCTTGCGCGGGCCCGGATCCCCTGCGTCGTCATCGACCCGCTCAGCGACCCGCCGCCCGGCGTGTGGTCCGTCGGCACCACCAACTGGTCGGGCGCGTACGAGGCGACCAGCCACCTGCTCGACCAGGGCCACCGGCGGATCGGCCTGGTCACCGGCCCTCCCGGCCACCTCTTCGCCCGGGCCCGCATCGCCGGCTACCGCTCCGCGATGTCGGCGGCCGGCGTGGACGCCCCACCCGCACTGCTGCGACACGGCACCTACGACCGGGCCAGCGGCCGCGCCCAGGTGCGGGCGCTCATCGAACTGCCGGAACCGCCGACCGCGGTGTTCGTCTGCTCCGACCACATGGCGATCGGCGGCTACGAGGCCCTCGCCGAGGCGGGTCTCCGGGTGCCGGACGACGTCAGTGTCGTCGGCTTCGACGACCTGCCGGAGGCCCGCTGGGTCACCCCGCCCCTGACGACGGTGCGCCAACCCCTCAAGGAGATGGGGGGCGCGGCCCTCCGCACCCTCGCCCGCCTGATCGCGGGTGAGGACGTCGAGAGCCCGCGAACCGAGCTGGCCACCACGCTGGTGCCACGCGGCAGCACGGCGAAACGGCGCGAGCCAACGCGCGGCGCCGGCCTGCGAAGCGGCGGCGGGCACGGTTCGGCGGGCGCCGAACCGTTCGGTGCCTAGCGTCGGGGCATGACAGGCGGAGTGCACGAGATCCATGACCACGCGGGCGTGTCGGCGGCGCTCGCCGACCCGGCGCTGGTGCCCGAACGGCCCGCGGGTGAGGGGACGGTCGGGGCGAGCGTCGGCTGGTTGCGGGCCACGGTGGCCAGGTTCGCCTCGGGCGAGGCGCACCTGCGGCGGCGCGCCCTGGTGGCGGCGGAGCTGGCCCGGGTCGAGCCCGCCGCGCTGCTGCGGGCCGCGGCGGCGGAGCAGGGGGCGGGGGAGACCCGCGTCCGGGTGGTGCGGGTGCTCGCCCGGGCCCTCGGCATGCCGGATCCCGAGGCGGTGGCCGAGGACGTGGTCGCGGTGGCCGCGAGCTACTTCGGCGGGGAGGACCAGGCCGCCGACGAGGCGGTTGGCCGGCTGGTGGACCGGTTGGCCCCCGAGGCGGCGGACGAAGCCGACCTGGAGGCCGTGGCCAACCGCGTCGGGCTGCTGGTCCAGGCGTGCGAGGCGACGGCCGCGCTGGTCGAGGCCGCGGCCGGCGGCGACGTGCCGCTGGCCCGGGTCCTCGGGGACACCCCGCCGGTGCGGACCATGCGGCGCGTCGCCGCCCGGGCCACCCGGGTCGCGGGCCGCGAGATCGCCGAGGGCGACGTGGTGCTCCTCGACCTCGCGACCGCCAACCGCGCGCACCCCGTGCCGCTCACCTTCGGCGGCCCGCCCCGCGTCTGCCCTGGCCGGGCCCACGCCCTCGCGCTGGCCCACGGCCTGACGCGCCGCCCGATGACCGCTTTCGCCCGCCTGCACCACCTTCAGGCGCCGCTGCTGCTGCCCAACGCCTGGGACCACGCCTCGGCCGCCGCGTTGGCGGCACGCGGGTTCGCCGCCGTCGGCACCACCAGTCTCGGGGTGGCCGCGGCGGCCGGGCTGCCGGACGGGTCGGGCGCCACCGCCGAGGAGACCCTGGCGCTGGCCCGGCGCCTCGGCCGCGGCTCGTTCCTGTTCACCGTGGACGTCGAGGGCGGCTTCAGCGACGACCCCCAGGAGGTCGCCGAGCTGGCGCGGAGGCTGGGCGAGGCCGGTGCCGCCGGGATCAACATCGAGGACGGCCGCCCCGACGGCACGCTCGCCCCCGTGGCCTCGCACGCGGCGAAGATCGCCGCCGTCAAGGCCGCCGTGCCCGAGCTCTTCGTGAACGCCAGGACCGACACCCACTGGCTCGGCCGCCAGCGGGCGGAGACCGCGACCCGCCTCGCGGTCTACGAACAGGCCGGCGCGGACGGCGTGTTCGTGCCGGGTCTGGTGGACCGGGACGGGATCGCCGCGCTGACGTCCCTCCTCGTCACCCCGTTGAACGTCCTGTACGTGCCGACCGGCCCGAGCGTCGCCGAGTTGGCGGCCCTCGGCGTGCGCCGGATCAGCCTCGGCTCGCTGCTCTACCGAACCGCCCTCGGCGCGGCCGTGGACGCCGCGACCGCCGTCCGGGACGGCCGGCGGCCGGCCGGTCCCGGCGTGCCGTCGTACGCCGAGGTGCGGCGACTCGGGCGGTGACTCGGGCGGTGACTCGGCCGGTGGTCGGCAGGGAAGGATCTTCGACGGCGGCGGGGGATTGTCAGCAGCGGTAAATCGATTCATCCTCGTGAAGGACGCAGATCGGACGCCTCGAAAGGCACTCCAAACATGGCAACACCACTGGGTGTTCAGCTCTACACGGTGCGCGACGCGCTCGCCGCCGACCGGGACGGCGTGCTCGCGCGGCTCGCCGGGATCGGCTACACGGCGGTCGAGCCCTTCAACCCCACCGACGACCCCGAGGGCTTCCGGCGGGTCGCCGACGACCTCGGGCTCGCCGTGTCGGGGTCGCACGCCATCCAGCTACTCGACGGGGAGACGGGACCGGTCTTCGAGGCGGTGGCCACCCTCGGCACCGACCTGGCCATCCTGCCGGCCGGCATCCCGCAGGAGGACTTCGCCGGTCGCGACGGGATAGCCAGGGCCGCCGACCTGCTCAACGGGCTCGCGGAGGACGCGGCCAAGCACGGGCTGCGGATCGGCTACCACAACCACTGGTGGGAGATAGAGCCGGTCTTCGACGGCCGGCACGCCATCGAGCTGCTGGCCGAACTCCTCGCCCCCGAGGTGGAGCTGGAGATCGACACCTACTGGGCCGCGGTCGGCGGCGCCGACGTGCCGGCGCTGCTCGGCCGGCTCGGGAGCCGGGTGACGGCGCTGCACGTCAAGGACGGTCCCGCGGTGAAGGACGAGCCGCACGTGGCCGTGGGGGCCGGGGTGATGCCGGTGCCCGAGGTGCTGGCCGCGGCTCCGGGCGCGCAGCGGATCGTGGAGCTCGACTCCTGCGCCACCGACCTGTTCGACGCGCTGGCCGCCAGCCGCGCCTACCTCGCCGGGCTGGGGGAGGCATGACCGGAGGCCCCGTGGGCGTCGCCGTCGTCGGCGCCGGCAACATCAGCGGACAGTACCTCCGCACCCTCGGCAGCTTCCCCGACGTCCGGGTGCTCGGCGTCGCGGACCTGGACGCGGAGCGTGCGCGGGCGGCCGCCGCCGAGCACGGCGTCCCGGTGGCCGGCGACCTCGACACGGTGCTCGCGGTGAACGAGGTGGAGATCGTCGTCAACCTGACCGTGCCCGTGGCGCACGCCCAGGTGGCCACGGCGGCACTGCGCGCCGGCAAGCACGTCTACGGCGAGAAGCCGTTCACCGCGACGCCCGCCGAGGGCGAGAAGGTGTTCGCCGAGGCGGCCGAGCGCGGGCTGCTGCTCGGCGGCGCGCCGGACACCTTCCTCGGCGCCGGCATCCAGTCCGCGCTGCGCGCCGTGCGGGAGGGGAGGATCGGCACGCCGGTCGGCGTGGCGACCGCCACCCAGAGCCTGGGCCCCGAGGGCTGGCACCCCGATCCGGCCTTCTTCTACCAGCCGGGCGCCGGGCCGCTGTTCGACATCGGCCCCTACTACCTGACCGCGCTGGTGGCGCTGTTCGGCCCGGTCTCCGAGGTGTACGCGACCGGGGCGCGGGGGCGGGCGGTGCGCGTCGTCGGCTCCGGGCCCAAGGCCGGGCAGGAGTTCCCGGTGGACGTGCCCACCCACGTGCAGGCGCTCCTCACGTTCGCCTCCGGGGTCACCGCCAGCTCGCTGTTCAGCTTCGACTCCTCGATCTGGCGGACCTCCATCGAGATCGTCGGCAGCGAGGGCGCGTTGGCCCTGCCCGACCCCAACACGTTCGACGGGCCGCTGCGGTTGCTGACCAACGGCACCAAGGAGTGGGTGGAGCTCCCGGTGGAGGGTTCGACGGCCGGCCGTGGGCTCGGCGTTCTCGACATGGCGCGGGCGCTGCGTCGGGGCGTGCCGCACCGGGCCTCGGGGGCGCTGGCGCTGCACGTGCTCAAGGTGATGGCGGCGATCGCGGACGCGGCGGAGAGCGGTGAGCCGCGCCGGCTCGACGCGGCCGGCGCGGCCCTGCTGACGGCCCCCGAGCCGCTGCCGGCCGGCTGGGACCCGTACGCGGCCGAGCTGTAGGCGGGCTCAGGTCGTGAGCGCGCGACGGGCCGCCGTCCGGAGGGACGGCGGCCCGTCGACCGCTGAGCGGTCCTCCTCCCGCTACCTCGGGTCACGCTCGAACAGCGACCTGGACCAGCGGTGGCCTGGCACGGGCCGGCGCCGTTCGGTCCGAGCAGGGCGAACACGGACCCGGCCGGGATGCGCGGATCGATGCCGTCGAGCACGGTCTTGGCCCCGTACGACGTGCGCGTGACGCGCGTCGACGGCGCGTGCGGGTTCGGGCGCCCGGATGCGGGGGGCGTGCCGTGCGCCACCCGGGGCCCGCGTCGATGTCATGCCGCCGGCCCTGGCGAGACGCCGCCGTTCCGGCGGGCGTCGGCCGCCGAGGCGGTGTCACTCGCAGAAGACCCGCACCGTGGTGTCGGGGTCGTCGACGTCGACGGTGAGCTCGTCGAGCTGGTCGACGAGATCCTCGAGGTGCTGCGGCTTGAGCTCGGTGAGGTCGATCGGCACCCCCGCCTTGTGCAACTCCGCGTTGGCCTTGCTGAGCGCCTGCGGAGGGACGAGGCTCGTCAGCCGGACCCCGGCGCGCAGCAGTTGTAGTGGGACCCGGACGTTGATCCGGCTCGACCCGTCGCCGCCCGAGTCGTCCGCCGCGTTCACCACCACGCGCAGGTACTTGGGTCGGGCTTTCGAGCGGGACGCGGCTCGCGGTGACGACTCCGGCTGCTCGCGCTCGACCGCGTCGATCAGCCGCTCGGCCTCGTCCGCGGTGATCTTGCCCTCGGCCAGCATCTCGAGGATCTGGCGGCGCTGCTCATTCACTGTCCACTCCTGCTCTCCGACTCATCTGACGCACACCAGCAGGGCCGTTCGGCCCTGCTCGAACTCGACCCGCGTGCCGGGCAGCGCCCACAACAACCGCCCGGCGCCGCCTAGCGCGCCCACCGGGCTGATCCGGAAGACGAGACAGGCGACCAACCCGCCCAGCACGGCGAGCAACAGCAGCGGTGACAGCACCAACAGCACCGGCGGAACGGGGACATGAAGCCGCCGCCAGCGCCCGTCGGGCCGGCGACGGCGCACCGTCACCAGGTACGGGATCACCGGGGGCCCTCCAACTCGGCCAGCGCCTCCCGGGCGCTGATCTCCCCCCGCCGCAGGCGGTCGACGACATCGGCGGCGCCGGTGGGCGCCGGGTCCGTGTCCACGAAGTCGAGCTGCTCGGCGATCCGCTTCAGCCGGGACTTGACCGTCGGATAGCTCACCCCGAAGATCCGCTCCATCTCCTTGATCGAACCGTGCGACCGCACGAACGCGGCGACGAACACCTGGTCGTCGGCGCTGAGTTGAGCCAACTGCGGTGGCTCGAACTCCCCCTCGACCGCGACGCCACTGCCGACGAGCCGGACTCGCTCGACCACGAACGGCTGCCCACGCGTCAGATCCGTCAGCTCCTGCCAGTCCACCCTGGCCCCCTTGCTCTCGGCGACGAGCCCATAATTCATTTGTATCTTGATTTTCTTAATCGGTCAACGCAGTGATCTTGATTTTCTTGATTTCGGCTTCGGTGTGCGGATCGGTCCGGCCGGCCCGGGCGGGATGGACAAGCCCGAAGTGCCCTTGTTAGCTTCGACGTCACGACGCTCGGCGAGCCCCGCCGGGCGCGCCGCGTTCCGGGTGAGGAGGCACGCCATGCACGGGCCCACTCCGGCGACGGCGTCGCTCGTCCGGCGCCTCCCCATCGATCTGCGTCGCTCCGCCAGCTCCCTCTGTAGCTGAGCCCGCCGCACCCGTTCCCCACCGCCGTGCCCGGCGGCCTCCCGGCCTGCCCGCCGGCCCTCTTCCCGCGTTTCCGCACTCGCGTTCCCCTCCCGACCAGGAAGCGAGACCTCGCCATGACCACCGCACGCCACCTGCACCTGGCCGTCGCCCTGGACGGCGCCGGCTGGCACCCCGCCGCCTGGCGCGAGCCGACGGCCCGCCCCGAGGAGCTGCTCACCGCCCGCTACTGGGCCGACCTGGTCGCCACGGCCGAGTCGGGGCTGCTCGACTTCGTCACCTTCGAGGACGCGCTGGCCCTCCAGTCCACCGGCTTCAACCGGCACGACGACCGCGTCGACCAGGTGCGCGGCCGGCTCGACGCCGTCCTCATCGCCTCCCGCGTGGCGCCGCTGACCCGCCACCTCGGTCTTGTGCCGACCGCCACCACCACCCACACCGAGCCCTTCCACGTCTCCAAGGCGATCGCCACCCTCGACTTCGTCAGCGAGGGCAGGGCCGGCTGGCGCGCGCAGCTCTCGAAGCCGCTGGAGAACCCGCACTTCGGCCGGCGCCAGGTCCCGCCGCTCCCCGAGCCAGGGCCCGACGGCCTCCCGTCGCCGGACGAGATCGCCGAGGCCTTCGCCGACGCGTTCGCCGAGGCCGAGGACTTCGTCACCGTGGTGCGGCGGCTGTGGGACAGTTGGGAGGACGACGCCGAGATCCGCGACGCCGCCACCGAACGGTTCGTCGACCGCGACAAGCTGCACTACGTCGACTTCGTCGGCCGCTGGTTCAGCGTGCGCGGCCCCTCCATCGTGCCCCGCCCGCCGCAGGGGCAGCCGCTGGTCACCGCGCTCGGCCACGCCTCCGTGCCCTACCGGTTCGGTGCCAGGTCCGCCGACGTCGTCTACGTCACCCCACGGGACGCCGACCACGCCCGCGCCGTCGTCGGTGAGATCCGCGCCGCGCGGCAGGCCGCCGGGCGTGACGAGGAGACCGTGCACGTCTTCGGCGACCTGGTGGTGCTCCTCGGTGCCACCCAGGCCGCGGCCGAGGACCGCAGGGCCAGGCTCGACGGTCTGGCCGGCGCCGAGTTCACCAGCGACGCCCCGATCCTCACCGGCACCGCAGCCCAACTCGCCGACCGCCTCCTGGAGTTGCACGAGGCCGGGCTCACCGGCTTCCGGCTGCGCCCCGCCACGCTCCCCGACGACCTGGGCACCGTCGTCGACGCGTTGGTGCCCGAACTGCAACGCCGCGGCGCCTTCCGCACCGCCTACGAGGCGGACACCCTGCGCGGTCTGCTCGGCCTCTGCCGCCCCGCCAACCGCTACGCCGCCGCCCGCTCCTAGAACGGAGAACCCCGTGAGCACCCCAGCGAAGCCCCGGAAGCAGGTCATACTCGGCGCCTATGTCGGCGGCGTCAACCACCACACCCTCTGGTCGGACCCGGCGGCCGGCAGCCAGATCGCGTTCTCCACCTTCCGGCACGTCGCCCAGACCGCCGAACGCGGCCGGTTCGACTTCTTCTTCCTCGCCGAGGGCCTGGCGCTGCGCGAGCGCCAGGGCCGGATCTTCGACCAGGACATCGTCGGCCGCCCCGACACCCTCCCGATGCTGGCCGCGCTCGCCGCCGTCACCGAACACCTGGGTCTGGTCGGCACCCTCAACGCCACGTTCAACGAGCCGTACGAGCTGGCCCGCCAACTCGCCTCGCTGGACCATCTGTCGGGCGGCCGGGCCGGCTGGAACGTCGTCACCTCCTTCGACGCGTTCACCGGCCGCAACTTCCGGCGCGGCGGCTTCCTGGCCCGCGAGCAACGCTACGAGCGCGCCGGGGAGTTCCTGGCCGCCGTCCGCCGCCTGTGGGACTCCTGGCCGGCCGACGCGATTGCCGCCGACCGGGACGGCGGCAGCTTCCTGCGCCATCCGGACGCCGGCTCCTTCGCTTTCTCCGGCCAACAGTTCGACATCCAGGGCCGGTTCACCACCCCGCGCAGCCCGCAGGGCCACCCGGTGATCCTGCAGGCCGGCGTCTCGCCCCAGGGACGCGACTTCGCCGCCGGCGGCGCCGACGCGATCTTCTCCCCCTACCGGACGCTGGCCGAGGCCCAGCCGTTCTACCGCGACATCCAGGCCAGGGCCACCCGCCTCGGTCGGCCGCCGGGCTCCGTGAAGGTGCTCCCCTCGGCGTCCTTCGTGCTCGGCGACACGGAGGCCGAGGCCGTCGAACGGCACCGGGACATCGCCCGCCGGCAGGTCACGGGACAGACCGCCCAGATCCTGCTGGAGTCCGTGTGGAACCGCGACCTGTCCGGCTACGACCCGGAAGGACCGCTGCCCGACATCGACCCGGACCCGGCCGGTCCCCGCGTGATCCAGGGCCGGGCCGTCCTGCACCAGGACCCGTTCGCCACCGTCGCCGAGTGGCGCGAACTCGCCGCCGCGCGCGGCTACTCGCTGCGCGAGCTGGCCATCCACGTCTTCGGTAGGACCGAGTTCGTCGGCACCCCGACCCAGGTGGCCGACCGCATCGACGCGTTCGTGCAGCAGGACGGCTCCGACGGCTTCATCCTCGGCTCCCACCTGGTGCCGAGCGGCCTCGACGAGTTCGTCGACAAGGTGGTGCCGCTCCTCCAGGAACGCGGCTCGCTGCGCGCCGAGTACGAGGGCCACACGCTCCGGGACAACCTGGGCATCCCGACACCGACGGTCCACGCCTCCGCGGCGAGCCCCCCGCTGGCGCGCGCCTGACCGCAACTGCCGCCGTGCCGCCTGGGCGTCGGTGCCGTCGCCCGGGGCCGGTGCCGGGTACGCGGATGGTGACGTCGGCCAGGGGCTCGACGCCCGCGCGGTCGAGCCCCCGCAGGCCGCGCACCGGGCCCCACGTCACCTTCCCGGCGCGTCCGGAGCCGTGGTCAGCCCATCGGCCTCTTAGGCCGGATCTGCCGTCGGTTCGAGCGCCTTCGCCAGGAGGCTCGCCAGGTTGAGCAGGTCGTCGGTGTCCAGTCGGGCGAAGGGGCTCAGGGCCAGTGTTGCCTCGATCACCGCGGACCGTACCCGTCGGCCGTCCTCCGTCAGTGCTACGACGCGTGAGCGGCGGTCGGCGGGGTCGGCGGAACGTTCGACGAGTCCCCGAGCGGTGAGTTGGTTCATGACGAAGCTGAGGTTGGGCGCGTTGCAGTACAGGCGGCCGGCCAACTCCTTCATCGAGGGCGGGGCCTCGGCCGGGTCGATCGCCCAGAGTGCGTGAGCGGTTGCGTGGGTCAGGCCGTGTTGGGCCAGGACGCTCTCGATCCGGTCGCCGGTCCGCATGAAGATCTCGTGGTTCGCCACCACCACTGCCTCGAGGGTGCTTCGCGTCATGGCCTGACCCTAACCTTTTTACTTCGAGCCTCGAAGTGTTCTTTCGTTCGAGGCTCGAAGTATCTTGCAACCTCAACCGGAGGGCCGGGTTCGACGACGTGAGCGACCTCGATCCCGCCGCCTCGTGACGCCGGAACAGGCGTCAGGTCAACGGAACCGACAGCCCCCGCCAAGGCCGCGCAGAACCGACGGCATGGGAGAAGAGATGGCCACGTTGAACGAGCCGCTGCACCTGGGTAATGGCAGCTCCGCTGCCCAACAGGATCGCGAAGGCCGCGATGGAGGAGCTGCTCGCCGCGCCGGGGCAGCTGCCGGGTGACGAACTCCGCACGCTCTACCGCCGTTGGGCCGCGGGAGGTGCCGGGCTCCTGATCACCGGACACGTCATGATCGACCGCGGAGCGGTCGCCCAGCCCGGCGACGTCGTCCTGGAACGGGACACGCCGCTGGAGCCGTTCCAGCACTGGGCGGCGGCCGGGAGATCGGCGGGCGGACGGATCTGGATGCAGATCAACCATCCCGGGCGCGTCATCCCCAAGGACCTCGCCGACACCACCTGGGCTCCCTCCGCGGTGCCGATCGACGTCGGCGGCCTCTCCGGCATGTACCCGACACCCCGGCCGATGACCGCCCAGGAGATCGACGAGACGGTGGAACGCTTCGCCGTGACCGCGCGGCGGGCTCAGCAGGCCGGCTTCGACGAAGTCGAGATCCACGCCGCCCACGGCTACCTCCTCTCCCAGTTCCTCTCCCCCCTGGTGAACCGGCGCGACGACCGCTGGGGCGGCAGCCTGCGCAACCGCGCCCGCCTGCTGCTCGATGTCGTGGGCGCGGTCCGCGAGCGCGTCGGCAGGGGTTTCGCGGTGGCGGTGAAACTGAACTCGGCGGACTTCCAGCGCGGTGGATTCGACACCGACGACGCACGTGACGTGATCAAGCTGCTCGCCGATGTGGGGGCTGACCTGGTCGAGCTGTCCGGCGGCAGCATCGAGAGCCTGGCCACGGCTGGCTTCCCCGCGGACGGCCGCACCCTCGCACGCGAGGCGTACTTCCTCGAACTCGCCGAGCGACTCGTCGCCACCTCGCCGCTGCCGCTTCTGCTGACCGGAGGGATACGCCGACGCGCGGTCGCCCAACAGGTGATCGACTCCGGAGTCGCCATGGCGGGCATGGCCACGGCGCTGGCGATCGACCCCACGCTGCCGGGGCAGTGGCTTGCCGGCGGTGACGCGCGGGTCCGCCCGCCCCGCACCCGGTTCCGGAACAAGATGCTGGCAGCGGCGGCCGTCCAGGCCGTCACGTCGCGGCAGCTCGCCCGTCTCGGTGCGGGCAAGCCGTCGAAGACGCCCTACCCTCCGGCCGTCGCCCTCCTCCTCGAACGGCTCGTCCGCGCCCGGCGCCGCCGCGACTATCTGACGTGGCGCACCGCCGCCTGAGGCCGAACCGCATCGGATCGGGGCGGATCCCGCGAGCCGCGATGAGTCCTACGTCCCCGGCGGTCGTGCCGTCGAACCCGTTACCGAGGAGGGCTGCTGATGCGGCCACCTGTTGGGACAACGTCTGTACGAGACGATGCCGTACTGGGAGGCCCCCGCCCAGCATCCATCGAGGCTGGCCGCGGGCCCCGAGCCTATGTGTAGCGACGCTAACTTCCGTTGCCCTTTCTGTGAGAGCTGATCTATCGTTGCTACATGAGGGAAGCTTCACCTGCCCAACGAACCCGCGCGCTGATCATCGACGCGGCCGCCGATCTTCTGGCGGCATCGGCCAGTGGGGAGTTCTCGACCCGCGAGGTGTGCGACGCGGCCGGCGTCACAGCGCCGACCCTGTACCACCACTTCGGCGACAAGGACGGACTGCTGCGAGAGGTGGCGGCGGACAGGTTCAGCCGCTACCTGACCCGCAAGCAGGCCCTGGTGACGACCGGGGATCCGGTCGGGGACTTTCTTCGCGGCTGGGACCTGCACGTGGAGTTCGGGGTGACCAACCCGGCGCTCTACACCATCATGTACGGCCGCCCGATGGACGGCGGTACGACTCCGGCGGATCGCGCCTACGCCGCACTCGTGGCGATGATGGGCGACCTGGAGCGAGCCGGACGGCTGCGCATGCCGATCGGGACGGCCGCGGATCTGGTGGCCTCGGCCGCGGTAGGGGTCACCTTGCATCTGATCCGCACCCGCGCGGCAGCCGGCGACCACCTGTCAGCCCTCGTGCGTGATGCCGTCACCGCGGCCGTCATCAGCCCGCCGGTCGCCCCCGGGGCGGCTTCGGTGACGCCGCGGCTCGCGCGAGCCGCCGCGCGACTGGAAGCGGAGATGCCGCATGGCCCCGTCGGCACGCTACGCGCCTCGGAAACCACGCTGCTGCGCGAATGGCTGGCCCAGCTGTCCGTGGCCAGCCCCGCCGCAGACGGCGCCCCCTCCTGAGGGGGCGTGCTCTCCAGGGCGACGGGCCACCCAACCGGCAGGTCCCCTCGACCCGCGGACCCGACATGAAGGAGATTCCCGCATGAGCACCATCCACCAGGAACGGGCTCCTGGCGAAGAGGAGATCCAGCGCATCCTGGACGGCATCGCGCAAGGCTTCGGCCACCCCATGCGCTCGCCGATCCTCAAGACCCCGGGCGACTACGGCCTGGCCTATCAGGATGTGTCCTTCCCCTCCATGGACGGCGTGCCGCTGGAAGCCTGGTACATCCCCCGTGATGGATCGGACAAGCTGATCATCGCCAACCACCCCCTGTGGTTCAACCGCTACGGCTTTCCCGCCCACCTGGAGCCGTGGAAGTCGATCGGCGCGAGCACCGGCAACGACTTCGAGGTCGACTTCGTGCCCGACTACCGCATCCTGCACGAGGCCGGATACAACGTCCTCACCTACGACATGCGCAACCTCGGCCACAGCGGAACCGGCAACGGCGGCATCGGCAGCGGCGGCCGCTTCGAAGCCCGCGACGTCGTCGGCTCTCTGCAGTACGTGCGCGCCCGCGAAGACCTCAAGGACATGACCGTCGGCCTGTTCAGCCGTTGCCAGGGCTCGAACGCGACCATGTTCGCCATGCAGATGTACCCCGAGCACTTCGAAGGCGTGCGCTGCGTCGTTTCCCCGCAGCCGCTGTCGGTCGGCGTCACCATGCAGCGCACTCTGGAGATGCTGGGAATGCCCGAGCGCATCGCCGAGCTGGAGGAAAAGGTCCGCCGGATCGTCAGCTTCCCCTTCTCCGAGATGTCACCGGTCGAGGCGGCCAAGAGCGTCACCATCCCCACCTTCCTCTACCAGGTCCACGACGACCTGATGACGCGCCCCGACGATGTCCAGGCGATGTTCGACAACATCCCGATCGAGGACAAGAAACTCGTCTGGGTCCACGGAACCACCGCCCGCTGGGACGGCTACCTGCACTTCCAGCGTGAGCCCAGGGAAATGCTGGACTGGTTCGCCACCCACATGAAGTAGCCGCAGCCTCCACCGTCTCCGGGGTTTTGCGCCCTCCGGTGCAGGGCTGCCCCGGAGTCACGCCACGAGATCCGCCGGCGGGACAGCTCGCGCATCCCAGTCAGCGGTCGAGTCGTCGCGGGGTGCCAGGCGCCCAATCTCCTCGAGCCATGAACGCGGCGACCACATGACAGCCACACCCGACACCCCTCGGTGCCCCGAACTCACGAATGACCGGAACCAACCCACGACGAAAGGTACGGAGACACATGGCCGATATGCCCGAAGACGGGGAGCCGCAGATACACGAGGGCAAGCAGGCGATAGTCACCGGCGGGACCCGTGGCATCGGGGAGGCCATCGTCCGCCGGCTCGCCGCCCAGGGGATGAGCGTGGTCATGGTCGGCCGCAGCGACACGACACTGCGGCAGGCCGCCGACCGAATCCGCTCGGCGGTCCCCGGCGCCGAACTGCGCCTGGAGCGCGCGGACCTGTCCCTGCTCCGGGACGTCCGGGCACTGGCCGACCGGCTCGCCGTCAGCACATCCCCCAGCGTGGTCATCAACAACGCCGCGGTCTCGGCCGACATCCGTGCGCGCACCGAGGAGGGCATCCAGCTCACCCTGGCCACCAACCACCTGGCGCCCTATGTGCTGATGCGCACCCTCGCCGCGTCTCTCAAGAAGGGCCCCGCCCGGTTCGTGGTGGTCGGTGCCAATCCCACCGTGCTGAAGACCTTCCCGGTGGACCTGGACGATCTCGACGCGCGGGACGCCCGCGCACTCAGTCGCTTCCCCAGCCTGAGGCCCTTCGCCGCCTACGCACGCACCAAGAACATGAACACGATGTTCGTCTACAGCCTGGCACGTCGGCTGACGGACACCGGCATCACCGTCAACGGGGCCCACCCCGGGATCATTGCCCAGACCGGCCTGTCCCGCGACGCGCGCGGACTGGAGAAGGCGCTGGCCACGATGGTGGCGCTCAACCCCTTCAAAAAGATGCCCGACCAGGGGGCGGACAACCCCGTGTGGGTGGCGACCGCTCCCGGCCTGGACTGCGTGAACGGACGCTTCTTCGTGGACCGCAAGGAGGCCACCACCCCCGACCACACGCTCTCCCCTGACCGCTGTGAGGCCCTGTGGGAGCGCAGCGCGGAACTGGTCGGCATGGAGCCCTAGCCCCAGCGCTGGTCGTCCTTCGGAACGCTGCCGCCTCAGCTCGTCATTCCGGCAGGGGCACCTCGCTCAGCAGGCCGTCGGGCCAGCGCAGCGTCACCGTGTCGTCGGGGCCGACCGCGATCTCGGGGGCGGAGGGAGGGCGAGCGCCCGGGCGGTCCAGGACCACCAGGGCGGCGAGCACCTCGCCGGGGGCCGGCGGGCCGGCGGTGGCCAGCCACGGTACGGCGGTGTGGCGGCCGAGCGGCGTCACGTCCGTCAACGACGTGACGCCCGACCGGTCGAGGCCACGCAGGCCGCGCACCGTGGAGCGCAGGCCGCCGCCGACGGCCTGCCCGGCCGTCGCGTCGGGCGGCTCGTCGGCCGTCACCGGCCAGCCGCCCAGGCGGAGGCGGAGGGCTCCGCCCTCGCCCGCGACGCGGGCGAGCCGTACCTCGACGCCGTCGCGGAGCACCGAGGCGACCGTCAGCACCGGGCCTGCGACCACCTCGCCGGCGCGGCCCGAGCCGTGGTCGGGACTTTCGTCGGCGCTGGCGTCCACCCAGTGGACCCGGCCGCCGGAGGCGGCGGCCAGCACTCCGCCGGGGAGTTGGCGCGCGTAGTGCGTGACGAAGCCGGCCCGGTGGGTGGCGCGGCCGGCGTGGTCGAGGAGCACCACCGCGTTGTCCAGCGGCTGGGCGGCGGCCGGCCCGACCAGCGGCGGCGCGGTGGCCGTGGAGTAGCCGAGTCTGGCATAGAGCGGGGCGTCGGCCGTCGTCGCGCCCGGCGCGGCGTGGTCGGTGCCGTGGTTGAGGACGAGCGCGATGCCGCTGTCCCGGCGGGCCGAGGCGAGCCAGCCGGGGGCCACGATCAGCCGGGACTGGTCGCCGGTCTCGATCGGCAGTGGTTCCTCCCGTGCCGTCCACACCGGATGGTCGGCGGGCAGGGCGAGGCCGAGCATGCCCTTGGCCGCCCAGTAGGGCGATCCCGGGCCCGAGTACGCCTGCCGCATCGCCGGCCACGCGTGGTGCCAGCCGATGGTCAGCAGTCCGCGCCCGTCCGGCGCGCCGTGGTCGGCGAAGTGCCGCAGGACGCCGCTCGCCGCGCGCCGTAGCTGTCCGGGTGGCAGGGCGTCCACGCCGGTCAGCGCCGCGGTCCAGAACGGGGCGGCGGCCGCGAACCGGTAGATCAGGCTGCGGCCCTGGAGCAGCGGCGAGCCGTCGGCGCCGAGCAGCCGGACGGCGTCCCGCAGGTAGTGGCCGAGGTCGGCCGCCCAGCGGTCGCGCAGCTCCGGCGGGCACAGGCTGCCGGTGACGTCGAAGAGTTCGGTCCACAGCAGCGGGTAGAGGTGCAGCGCCCAGCCGGTGTAGTGGTCGTAGGCGCGTTCGTCGGCGCCGTCCGAGAGCCAGCCGCCGGGGCGGCGCAGGGTGGCGTGGACGGCCAGGTCCTCCTCGATGTCGGCGGTCGACCAGGGGCCGCCGGCCTCGCGCACGAAGGACTCCACGACGATCCGGAACCACACCCAGTTGATGGGCGGGTAGGGCTGGCCGACGACGGTGGCCAGCCAGTCCACCGTGCGCTCGCGCACCCCGTCGTCCAGCGCGTCCCACAGCCAGGGGCGGGTGAGTTGGAGGATCAGCGCGATGGAGGCCGCCTCGACCTTGGCCTGGCCGAGCCGGTCGGGGCGCGGCCAGCGCTCGGGGTGGTGCGGGTCGGTGCCCGCGGCCAGGCCGGCCGCGTACCGCTCGATCAACGCGGCCTGGCCGGCGCCGTGTTCGCCTGCGATCCGGAAGCCGGCCAGCAGGAAGGAGCGGGCGAAGCCCTCGAGACCGTCCGAGTCCGGGCCGTAGCGGCTGGCCGGGCCCGGCAGGTCGACCCGGGCGAGCCCTGGGGAGCGGTACGGGTCGAGGGCCGCCAGCATCCGGTCGGCGTGCGCGGCCCAGTGCGCCCTGGCCCAGCCGGTGTGCGGGGAGCGCGCCCTGTCCTCCGGCGGGAGATCGGGAAACCCGGTCATGCCTGCACCGCCAGCGACTCCCTGGTGACCGGGTCGAGCGGCGACAACCCCCGTGCGTAGCGGTCGAGTTCGTCGAGGGCGGCGGCCGTCATCCGGCGGGTCTCGGAGCCGAGCGAGCCGGCGATGTGCGGGGTGAGCACCACGTTGGGCAGGTCGTAGAGCGGCGAGGCGTCGGGCAACGGCTCGGGCTCGGTGACGTCCAGGATGGCGTGCAACGCGCCTGCGGAGCAGGCGCGTTCGAGCGCGGCGGTGTCGACGAGCGCGCCCCGTGCGGTGTTGATCAGCACCGACTCGGGCGGCAGCGCGGCGAGTTCGGCGGCGCCGATGAGGTGACGGGTCTCCGGCAGCGCGGGCGCGTGCAGGCTGAGCACGTCGGCCCTGGGCAACGCGTCGGCCAGGGTGGCGGGTTCGGCGCCGGCCGCGCGGATGGCGGCCGGTTCCGCGACCGGGTCGACGACCAGCACCCGGGCCACGCCGAGCCGCACCAGCAGCTCGGTGACCCGGCGGCCGACCCGGGAGAAGCCGACCAGCACCACCGTGCGGTCCCGGCCGCTCAGCTCGCCGTGGGTGTCGCGGTAGCTCCAGTCGGTGCGGAACCGGCGTGCCTCGGCGGCCAGGAACGGCACCTTCTTGAACGCCCACAGCACCGCGGCCAGCGTGTACTGGGCGACCGGCTCGGCGTTGGCCTCGGCGGCGGTGGTGACCAGGATGCCGCGGTCGAACACGGCGTCCGTGACGTGCGGCCGCACCGTGCCGGCCGCGTGCAGCACGGCCCGCAGCCGGGGCGCGGCGGCCAGCACCTCCGGGTCGAGCCGTGGGCAGCCCCACGAGGTGAGCAGCACCTCGGCGGTCGCGAGCCGGCGGCGCGCGGCCGGGGAGCTCAACTCGTGGGCGGCCAGCGGCTCCCCGAGGGTGGCGAGCTCGCCCAGCCTGGCCAGCTCGGCCTCGCCGAACAGGGTGCCGAGCCAGCCGGCGTCCATCACCAGCAGCGTGTCAGGGCGGCGGGGCCGCTCCGGCAGCGTCACCGCACGCTCCCCGCGGCAAGGCCTGAACGCCACTGGCGTTGCAGCACGACGAACGCCACCACCAGGGGGACGACGGCGAGCAGCGATCCGGTGACGACGAGGGGGGTGTACTGCGGGAACTGGGTCACGCGCGCGCTCCACTGGAAGAGGCCGAGGGTCATCGGGAACAGCTTGGGATCCGTCAGCATGACGAGGGGCAGGAAGAAGTTGTTCCAGATGCCCACGAACTGGAACAGCAGGATGGTCACCACGCCGGGCCGCATCATGGGCAGCGCGATGGTGAAGAAGGTGCGCAGCTCGCTCGAGCCGTCCATCCTGGCGGCCTCCAGCACCTCGTCGGGCACCGCGGCCTCGGCGTAGGCGCGGGCCAGGTAGACGCCGAAGGGGTTGGTGAGCAGCGGGATGAACACCGCCCAGAAGGTGTTGACCACGCGCAGTTCCGAGGCCATCAGGTAGAGCGGCAGGGCGAGCGCGGTGGTGGGCACCAGCACCCCGGCGAGGGTGACGGCGAACAGGGCGCGGCGGCCCGGGAAGTCGAGCTTGGCGATGGCGTATCCGCAGGCGGCGCAGATCAGCGCGCCCAGCAGGGAGCCGAGGCCGGCGTAGAGCAGGGAGTTGCGGGCCCAGTCGAGGAAGACGCCGTCCTCCTCGGCGAACAGGTCGCCCAGGTTGGTCCACAGGTTCCAGTCGCCGAGCTCGAAGGCGCCGGTGGTGGAGAAGTCGCCCACCGACTTGGTGGCCGAGGTGACCAGCCAGACCAGCGGCAGCACGCTGTAGAGGGCCGCGATCAGCAGCAGGGCGTGCACCGCGCCCCGGGACATCCAGCGCGACGAAGACGACGTTCTCATCGGGTCCTCCGGGCGGACAGGCGCATCACCAGCGCCGAGAGCAGGGCCGAGGCGACCGCGAGCAGCAACGAGGCGGCGGCGGCCCGGCCGTAGTCGTTGCTGATGAAGGCGGCCTCGTAGACGTAGAGGCTGGGGGTCCAGGTGCTGGTGACCGAGGGGGTGAAGTTGCGCAGCACCAGCGGCTCGGTGAAGAGCTGGAGCGAGCCGATGACGGTGAAGACCAGGGCGACGAACATGGTGGGCCTGATCATCGGGACCTTGATGCCGAGCGCGGTGCGGACGGCGCCCGCGCCGTCCACCCGGGCGGCCTCCAGCACCTCGCGGGGCACGGTGCGCAGCGCGGTGTAGAAGATGATCATGTTGTAGCCCATCCACTGCCAGGTGGCCATGTTGACGATGGAGGGCAGCACGCCGTCGCTGCCCAGCGGGTCCCAGGGCAGCAGGTCGTTGAGCGGGCCGATGTTGGGGCTGTAGAGGTAGGCCCAGACCAGGCCCGCGATCACGCCGGGGACGGCGTAGGGCAGGAAGACGGCGAGCGACCAGACCTGGCGGAGCCGGACGGTGGCGGCGTCGAGCAGCAGGGCGAGCAGCAGCGCGCCGCCGAGCATCAGCGGCACATGGATCAGCGCGTAGAGCGCGACGTTGGCGATGCTGTCGTGGAAGGCGGCGTCGCCGAGCACGTCCCCGTAGTTCTCCAGCCAGACGAAGACGTCGTGCGGCCCGTCGAAGCCGAGCCCGGAGAGGCGCTCGGTGAACAGGCTGAGGTAGAGCGCGTAGCCGACCGGCACCAGCACGGTGCCGGTGAGCAGCAGCGCGAAGGGGGCCACCAGCAGCAGGGTGGCGGGCGAGGTGCGCCGGCGGCGCGGCGCGCCGGGCGCGGGGGAGCCGCCGGTGGACTCGGGTGCGCGGGCGGGCGTGACGACGGTCATGCGGGGCTCCCCTCGCGGACGGACAGGCCCCGCCCGCGCATGCTGGAGACGGCGGCGGCCTGCACCTCGCGGACCGCGTCGGGGATGGTGGTGCCGCCGGTGCTCACCCGGCCGAGGGCGTCGGCGACGGTGGAGAACAGGCCGAGCGCGTTGGGCCCCCACGTCCAGTCCGGGACCCGGGCCGAGGCCTCGTCGAGCACGTCGTAGACGTCGTCGCCGACGAAGAAGTCGTTGGAGACCACCTCGCGGGCGACGTTCCTGATGGGCTGGTAGGCGGGGAACGGCGAGGTGAAGGTGGCGCCGATGCGCGGGTAGTCCTCGCCGGTGCACAGCCAGCGCAGGAAGGTGAGGGCCGCCTCCGGGACCGGGCTCTCCTCGGAGACGCCGAACGCGCTGCCGCCCTGCATCCCGTTGGCCGGCTCGCCGCCCCAGGTCGGCATGGTGGCCACGGCCCAACGCCCGGTGTCGTCGGGTATGGACCGCTTGAGCGTGCCGACGCTCCAGGCCGCGCCGAGCAGCCCCCAGAGCCGGCCCTCGTGCATGCCGGCGATCCAGTCCTGGGTGCCGGTTCCGCCGAAGCCGACCAGGTCGGCGGCTATCAGGTCCTGCCAGTAGGCGGCGGTGCGCAGGGTGCCCTCGCTGGCGACGTCGACCAGCCAGGTGTCGCCCTCGATCCGCCACCACGGGTCGCCGGCGCCCCAGCACATGCCGGCGAAGAAGGAGCCGTCGTTGAGCGGGAAGGTGGTGATCCTGGCGGCCGGGTCGGCCGCCCTGACGGCCTCGGCGGCGACGGCGAACTCGTCCCAGGTGCGCGGCACCGCGATGCCGTGCTCGTCGAAGAGGTCCTTGCGGTAGTAGAAGGCCATCGGGGCGAGGTCCATCGGCACGGCCCAGGTGCGGCCGTCGGGCCGCACCGCGCGCCATGCGGCGGGGGAGTAGCCGTCGCCCAGGTCGGCGACGTCGTCGGTGATCTCGCGCAGTCCGCCGGTGGCCAGGACCTGGATCAGGCCCTGGTACTCGACGTGCAGGATGTCCGGGGCGTTGTGCGCGCGGATCGCGTTGGTCTGCTGCGCGTAGCCGCCGGAGAGGCCGCCGGCGATGACGTTGAGCTCGACGTGCACGTCCCGCTGGGCGGCGTTGAACGCGGCCACGTACTGGTCCATGCCGGTCAGCCAGGACCAGATGGTGACGCGGGTGGCCCCCGAGGCCGTCGTCCGCGACGAACAGCCCGCCAGGGCGGTACCGCCCGCGGCGAGCGCCGCGGCGCCGGCCGAGGCGCGCAGCAGCGCGCGTCGCGACCAGCCGGTGTGAAGCGTCATTACTCCATCCCTCCGACGATCCCGCCCGACGGTCCCCGCCAGACGTCACTCCGCCCCTTGGGAGTGGTGCCGGACACTTCAACCTGTGCGATAGTTCGAGGTCAATCATCCAGAACCGAATCGATCAGAATCGATCAGAAGCGAAGGTGGAGATGGAGGCGGGCGACGGTACGCCGGGGCCCGGCGGTCTTGCCTGGGAGCGGCAGGAGCACATCCTGGCCGCCGTCCGGCGCGCGGGTACCGTGCGCCTGTCAGAGCTCGTGCGGCGGCTCGGCGTCTCGGCCGTGACCGTGCGGCGCGACGTCACCGCGCTCGCCGACCGCGGCCTGGTCCGCCGCGTGCACGGCGGCATCACCCTGCCCTACCGCGGCCTCGGCGAGCCGAACCGGGGTGGGCCGCCGGCGGTCTTCGTCGGCATGGTCGTGCCCTCCGCCGAGTACTACTGGCCCGAGGTGATCCAGGGCGCCCAGGCCGCCGTCTCCGCCGAGGGCGGCCGCCTGGTGATGCGCGCCTCCAGCTACGACCCGACCGACGACCGCCGCCAGGTGACCGCCCTGCTGGACCGCGGCATCCAGACGCTGCTGGTCGCGCCGACCATCGCCGGCGCCGCCGGCCTGGAACTGCTGCGCTGGCTCGGCTCCCTGCCCATCCCGGTGGTGCTGGTGGAGCGGCTGCCGCCGCCCGCCCTGCCCACCCTGGCGCTCGACGCCGCCACCACCGCGCACGCGCTGGGCGCCGGGCTCGCCGTGCGGCACCTGGTCACCCTCGGACACCGGCTGATCGCCCTGATCACCTCGCGCTCCAGCCCCACCAGCCGCGCGCTGCGGGCCGGATGGCGCGAGACCACCGCCTCCCTCGACCTGCCGCCCCACGGCCACCTGGACGTCGACGTGCCCACCTACGGCACCCCCGGCTGGGTCGACGCCTACGACGAGGTGCTGGCCCGCTGCCGGGAGCGCGGGGTGCGGGCGCTGCTCGTGCACTCCGACCGGGAGGCGATCGGCATGGTGGAGCGCGCCCGCGACTCGGGTCTCCGGGTGCCGGAGGAACTGGCCGTCGTCTCCTACGACGACGAGGTCGCCGCCGCCTCCGACCCGCCGCTCACCGCCGTGCGCCCGCAGAAGCACCGGCTCGGCGCGCTGGCCGCGGAGCTGGCCCTGGCCCGCTTCGCCGACACCGGCGAACGCCCGGTGCACCGCGTCCAGTTGTGGCCCACCCTGATCGTCAGGGAGTCCTGCGGCGGCCAGCAGGCCGAGCCGGTGCCGATCGCCTAACCGATGCCGGTCAGCTCCACCATCAGCGGCAGGCCCAGGATGATCACCACCGCGCCCAGCACGTCGAAGCAGAAGCCGGAGCGGATCATGGTGGTGATCGGCACCACGCCAGAGCCGTAGGCGATCGCGTTCTGCGGCGTGGAGACCGGCAGCATGAAGCCGAACGACGCCGCGAACGTCGCCGCGAGCGCCGGCACGAACGGGTCGACGTCCGCCGCCATCGCGATCGGCAGCACGATCGGCACCACCACCGCGGCCGACGCCGTGTTGCTGGTGGTCTCGGACACCAGGATCGCCAGGGCCACCGCGAAGGCGGTGATCCAGAACGAACTGCTCAACCCCAGCGCGTCGTTGGCCTCCGTGCCGATGGTCAGGGCCAGGCCCGTGGACTCCAGCAGCGAGCCGAAGATGATGCCGGTGCCGAACAGCAGGACGGTGCCCCAGTCGATCCGCGCCGCGTCGCTCCAGTTGAGCGTCGCCTCCCGGCGCGCGAAGTTCGTCGGCAGCAGGAACAGCAGCGACGCGCCGAGCACCGCCACGATCCCCTCGTTCAGCCGGCCGCTGACCGTCTCGTACACCGACGAGTCGGTGCCGGCGACCAGCGCCACCACGCCCGGCGTCACCCACAGCACCACCGTGATCCCGAAGGCGATCAGGGTGTTCCACTCAGCCCTGGACAGCCGCCCCAACGCCGCCCGCTGCTCCGCCACGTACTCCTCGATGCCCTCGATCCGACGGATCTCAGGGCGGTTGACGAGCAGCAGTACCACCGCGAGGACCACGAACATCAGCGCGCAGATCGGCAGCGCCGTCGCCATCCACTGGGCGAAGGAGATCCGCTCCCCGGTGGCCTCCTCGATCAGCCCGCGACCGATGAGGTTCGGCGGCGAGCCCACCGGCGTCAGCAGCCCGCCCACGCTCGCGCCGTACGCCAGCATCAGCACCAGCGCCGCGCCCACCCGCAGCCGGGTCGGGTCGAAGTCAGGCTCGACCAGGCCCCGGTCCTGCAGCAGCTTCGCGATCACCGTCAGGATGCCGAGCGCCGTGGGCATCAGCATCGCCACGGTCGCCGTGTTGGACACGAAGGCCGACAGCACGCAGGTGATCGCGCCGAAGGCGACGATCACGCCCACCGTGGACCTGCCGACGCCGGGCAGTGCCAGGATCCGGAACGCGAACCGCCGCGCGAGGCCGTGCTTGAGCATGGCCTGGGCCAGGATGAACGCCCCGATGAACGTGAAGACGGTGGACGAACCGAACGGCGCCAGCGCCTCGTCCGACGGCACCACGCCGAGCAGCACGACGCAGCCGACGCCGATCAGCCCGCCCACGGGTATCGGCACCGGCTCGGTGACCCACAGCACCACCACGCCGAGCAGGATCCCGGCCAGGGTCTGCTGGCTCGGCGCCATGTCGAGCGGCAGCGCCAGGAACACCAGCGCGACCAGCGGGGCAAGCCAGAGCCCCGTGGTTCTCCTGGCCCGCTCGAACCGCTCCTCGGCCGGCGAGAGCCGCTGCTCGCCGAGGCTCCGATAGGTCGCGTGGCCCAGCAGGGCCTGCTGTACGTCCGTCCTGGCCTTGGAACCGCTGTCGCCGGTTGTCATGGCGCCACCTCCCAGCTTCGTGCCCGCCTCGTCGCGGGACACCAAGCAACCTGCCCGCGTTCCGCGCCGGCGTACAGGGGTGGCGCGTGAGAAAGGTGTGCCGCTGCGTCGAGCGCGCAGTGGAGCTGGCGCGTTTCGCGCGCCGCTGGCTAGAGTTCGGGCCACGCGCCCAGCACGGGCTCACGCGGCCGAGAGCCGAGAGAGAGCCGAGAGAGAGCCGAGAGAGAGCGAGGACGGTCGGTTCGATGGCGACCCCAGGCAGCCGCGGCACGCTCAGGTCCCGCGAGCGGCGGGAACAGATCATCAGCCTGGCGACGGACGCCGGGCTGGCGAGCGTGGAGGAGCTGGCCGCCCGCTTCGGCGTCACGGCCTCCACCATCCGCCGCGATCTGACCCAGCTCAGCGCGAGCGGCCGTCTTGCCCGCACCTACGGCGGCGCGATCGCCGTCCCGCACCGTGGCGAGGCGTCGCTCGACCAGCGCGACAGCGAGGCGTTCGAGCCCAAGCGGGCCATCGCCCGTTGGGCCGCCGACCGTGTCGAGACCGGGCAGTCGCTGCTGCTCGACGCCGGCACCACGGTCGCCCTGCTGGCCCGTGCCCTGCCCGCCGGCGCGGCGCTGACCGTCACCACCGCCAGCCTGCCGGTGCTCCACCACGTACAGCACCGCGACGACGTCACCACGCTCTGCCTGGGCGGCCGGCTGCGGGCCCTCAGCGACGCCTTCGTCGGGCCGCTGGCCGAGGCCGCGCTGGAGCGGATGAGCTTCGACGTCGCCTTCCTCGGCGCCGACGGTGTCACCAGCGACGGCGGTCTGTGCGAGGCCGAACTGGAGCAGACCCGGCTCAAGGAGCTGATGGCCCGCCGCTCCCGCCGGGTCTACGTGCTGGTGCACGCCGCCAAGCTCAACCACCGGCCGTTCCGCGCCTGGGCCCGGCTGGAGACCGACTGGACCCTGGTCACCGACGACGGTGCCCCGCCGTCGGTCGTCGAGGAGTTCAGGGCCGCCGGCCGCGACGTGGTGGTCGTGCCGACCGGCAGGGGCTCCACCGGCGCCGGTTGAGCGCACCGGCTCGGCAACTCCCACGCAATCGTGTCCTTTTGCAAGATTCGAGGAGATGCGCCGTTCTCCTCGTTTGTCCTCCGGCGCGTCGGGCACGCGAAACCTCGTGCCGCTGACCGCAGGCACGTGAGCGGGGACCATGGCATCCGGCGGTCAGGCCAGGGCCCCCGCGTCGACAAATCGACGAAGATGAGGGGAGCTGCGACCATGCCCGTCACCCGCGCACGTGCCGGAACCGCGCGCCGAGCCCATCCCCACCACGACGCCCCGGACACCGCCGCCGCCTTCCGCAGGCTCGCGGTGCTGCCGGCCGGGCCGCGACACGACCGGCTGCGCGACGAGATCGTCCGCGCCTGGATGCCGATGGCGACCCGGCTCGCCCGCCGCTACCGCGACCGCGGCGAGTCGCTGGAGGACCTGGTGCAGGTCGCCCACCTCGGCCTGGTGAAGGCCGTCCACCGCTACGACCCGGACCGCGGCTGCGCTTTCGAGAGCTACGCCGTCCCCACCATCGTGGGCGAGGTGAAGCGGCACTTCCGCGACCACCTCTGGGGCGTGCACGTGCCGCGCCGGGTGCAGGAACTGCGCAACCGGGTCCGCGTCGCCCGCCGCGAGCTGGGCCAGGGACCGGGCGGCCGGGAGCCCACGGTCGAGGAGATCGCCGAGCGGGCCAGGCTGACCCCCGACGAGGTCCGCACCGGCCTGGAGGCCATGGACTCCTTCACGGTGCTCTCGCTCGACGCCGAGATCGCCGGCACCGAGGAGGGCCCGGCGCTGGTGGACACCCTGGGCCGGCACGAGAGCGGCTTCGACCGGGTGGTCGACCGGGAGTCCGTGCGCTGCCGGCTGCGCGAGCTGCCCGAGCGCGAGCGGTACATCCTCTACCTGCGCTTCTTCCGGGGCATGACGCAGAGCGGGATAGCCGAGCGGGTCGGCGTCTCCCAGATGCACGTCTCCCGGCTGCTGGACCGCACCTGCTCGCGCCTGCGTGAACAGGTGGTGGGCCGCGGTGCAGGATGACCGCATGCCAAGCGCGCACGCCAGGCACGAGACCCCGATGGAGCGGGCCGACCGCAACTTCACGGAGCTGCTGCAGGAACTCCGGGTGACGCAGACGGGGGTGCAGATCCTCTTCGCCTTCCTGCTCACCCTGGCCTTCACCCAGCGCTTCGCCGAGCTGGACGACTTCGCCCGCGCGACCTACGTGACCACGCTGGTGTTCGCGCTCAGCGCGACCGCCCTGTTCACGGCGCCCGCCGCGCTGCACCGCGTGCTGTTCCAGCGCGGCGCCAAGCGGCTGATCGTGGTGGTGTCGTCCCGGCTGGCCGCGGCGGGCCTCGTGATGCTCGCCCTGTCGTTCACGGGTGCCCTGCTGCTCGTGGTCGACGTGGTGCTGGGCAGGACAGCCGGCATCGTGGCCGGCAGCGGGGCCTTCCTGCTCTGCCTCGCGCTGTGGGGCGTGCTGCCCCGCGTGCTGCGCGGACGTGTCGGGTCCCGGCACCGCTGAGGCGGTCCGGGACCGGGCCGGCGCCCGCCGCCGCTATCGGCAGCGGGCACCGGCGTCGGCCGCGGCGCCGGGCTCCCGCTCGGGCTCCCCGTCGGTGCCCTCGACCTCCGCCCTGATCCGCTCGCAGGCACGGCTGAGCAGCCGGGACACGTGCATCTGCGAGATGCCGAGCCGGTGCGCTATGTGGCTCTGGGTCATGCCGTGGAAGTACCGCAGGTAGAGGATGTGCCGCTCGCGCTCCGGCAGGGCCCGCAGCGGGTCCCGCACGGACTCCCGGTCGACCACCCGGTCGAAGCCCGGCTCCGGCTCGCCCAGCGTGTCGAGCAGCGAGTAGTCGCCGTCCGAGCCGGGTAGTTCCGCGTTCAACGACAGCGTGCTGTAGCTCTCCAACGCCTGCATGCCGGTCCTGACCTCCTCCTCGGTCAGGCCGCTGTGCTCGGCGATCTGCGCCACACTCGGCCCCCGGTCGTCGAGCCGGTAGCTGAGCTGCCGGGTCGCGGCCCGCACCTGGTTGCGCAACTCCTGGGTACGCCGCGGCACATGCAGGCTCCAGAGGTGGTCGCGGAAGTGCCGCTTCACCTCGCCGACGATGGTCGGCACCGCGTAGCTCTCGAAGGGCCGGCCCCGGCTCGGGTCGTAGCGGTGGACGGCCTTCACCAGGCCGAGCGCGGCGACCTGCTCCAGGTCCTCCAGCGCCTCGCCGCGGTCACGGAACGTGCGCGCGAGCCGGTCGGCCATGGGGATCCAGGCCCGCACCACCTCGTCGCACAGCTCGTCCCGCTCGGGGCACGGCGGCAACTCCGCGATGCGTGCGAACTCCCTGCTGGTGTCTGGCGCGTCGTCGTGCGGGTGGCGACGGCGTTTTCGGGGCTGTGCGGGTGAGTTCATGTGTGCTCTCCCCGGAGAGGTTGGGCGAACGATTCCGCTCTGTGCTCGCCACGGAAGAGACCTTCTCCACCAGTCTGCCCGCATTTGCGGTCGCGCACATCTCGGCATGAATCGCCCACTAAAGAGTCAAAACGGAGGGCCGTCCCCGCCCGGCAGTAGAACAAGCCGCGCACCCAACGCACACGCACCGTGACCGGGAGGACGCCCATGGCGACGCTGACGGACACCAGGGACGCGGCACCCGCCCCGCACCGCAGGAGCCCGGGGCGGATCGTCGTCGCCTGGCTGACCACCACCGACCACAAGCGGATCGGAACCCTCTACCTGGTCACGTCCTTCCTCTTCTTCCTGCTCGCCGGCGCCCTCGCCATGGTGATGCGGGCCGAACTCGCCAGACCGGGACTCCAACTCGTGACCGCCGAGCAGTACAACCAGGCGTTCACCATGCACGGCACGATCATGATGCTGCTCTTCGCCACCCCGCTCTTCGCCGGGTTCGCGAACTGGATCATGCCGCTCCAGCTCGGCGCCCCCGACGTCGCCTTCCCCCGCCTCAACGCGCTCGCCTACTGGATGTACCTCTTCGGCGGACTCCTGGTGGCCGGCTCGCTGCTCACCCCGCAGGGCGCCGCCGCCTTCGGCTGGTTCGCCTACGCGCCGCTGACCGACAGGACCCACTCGCCGGGCGTGGGACCCGACATGTGGATCATGGGGCTCGCGTTCTCCGGCTTCGGCACGATCATGGGCGCGGTCAACTTCGTCACCACCATCGCCTGCATGCGCGCCCCCGGCATGACCCTCTTCCGCATGCCCATCTTCACCTGGAACATCCTGCTGACCAGCGTGATGGTGCTGCTCGCCTTCCCGGTGCTCGCCGGCGCCCTGTTCTGCCTCGCCGCCGACCGGGTCTTCGGCGCCCACGTCTTCGACCCGGCGAACGGCGGCGCGCTGCTGTGGCAGCACCTCTTCTGGTTCTTCGGCCACCCCGAGGTGTACATCATCGCGCTGCCGTTCTTCGGCATCGTCACCGAGGTCATCCCGGTCTTCAGCCGCAAACCGATCTTCGGCTACCTCGGCCTGATCGGCGCCACCATCGCCATCACCGCTCTGTCGATGACCGTGTGGGCCCACCACATGTTCGCCACCGGCGCCGTGCTGCTGCCGTTCTTCTCCGGCCTGTCGTTCCTCATCGCCGTGCCCACCGGCGTCAAGTTCTTCAACTGGATCGGCACCATGTGGCACGGCTCGCTGTCCTTCGAGACGCCGATGCTGTGGGCCGTCGGCTTCCTCGTCACCTTCCTCTTCGGCGGCCTCACCGGCGTCATCCTCGCCGCCCCGCCCCTCGACTTCCACGTCACCGACACCTACTTCGTCGTCGGCCACTTCCACTACGTGGTCTTCGGCACCGTCGTCTTCGCGATGTTCGCCGGCTTCCACTTCTGGTGGCCCAAGTGGACCGGCAGGATGCTGGACGAACGGCTCGGGAAGATCCACTTCTGGACGCTGTTCGTCGGCTTCCACGGCACCTTCCTGGTCCACCACTGGCTGGGCGCCCAAGGCATGCCGCGCCGCTACGCCGACTACCTGGCGGCCGACGGCTACACCACGCTCAACACCATCTCCACCGTCGGCGCCTTCCTGCTCGGCCTGTCCACGCTGCCGTTCCTCTACAACGTGTGGCACACCGCGCGGCACGGCACCCGCGTCACGGGCGACGACCCCTGGGGGTACGGCCGCTCCCTGGAATGGGCCACCTCCTGCCCGCCGCCCCGGCACAACTTCCACGCCCTGCCCAGGATCCGCTCCGAGTCGCCCGCCTTCGACCACCACCACCCCGACATCGCCGGCATGATCCAGGGGCGCGCCAAGGAGCCCGGCGGCCACCGGAAGCCCCCGCGCCCCGAGACACACCCCGGGGACGACACCGGGCGACGCTGACCAGGCCCTGTCCGGGCGACGGCTCACTCCACGCCCGGTCCCACCAGCTCCACCAGCACGTCTTCCATGGTCACGAAGCCCAGCAGCCGGCCCTTGGCGCTGACCACCGCCGCCAGGTGCGTGACCGCCCGCCGCATCGCCGTCAGCGCGTCGTCCAGCGGGGTGTCGAGACGGATCTGCACCACGGGATGCGTCGCGTCCCGTGGGAAGGGCCGGTTCCGCGCGGTGGCCGCGAGAGCGTCCTTGACGTGCAGATAGCCGAGCACCGTGTTGCCCGGGCCGGTCACCGGAAACCGGGAGTAGCCGGAGGAGGCCGCCACCCGCTCCAACTGGCGCGGCGTCACCAGGTGGTCGACGGTCACCATCCGCGCCACCGGCACCACGATCTCCGCCACCGTCCTGGTGCCCAACTCCAGCGCGTCCCGCAGCCGTTCGCTCTCCTCCGCCGCCAACAGACCCGCGTCGCTCGAGTCCTGCACGAGCCGCACCAGCTCGTCGTCCGTGAACACCGAGGCCACCTCGTCCCGTGGCGTCACCCGCACCAGGCGCAGCAGCGCGTTGGCGATCTCGTTGATCCCGAAGATCACCGGCCGCAGCGCGCGGGTGAGGCCGACCAGCGGCGGCCCCAGCAGCAGCGCCGTCCGCTCGGGCGCGGCCAGCGCGATGTTCTTGGGCACCATCTCGCCCACCAGCATGTGGAGATAGGTCGCCACCGAGAGGGCGATCGCGAAGGCGATCGGATGCACCAGGCCGTACGGCACCCCGATCGCGTCGAACAGCGGCTCGAGCAGGTGCGCCATGGCCGGCTCGGCCACCGCGCCGAGCACCAGCGAGGACGCCGTGATGCCCAACTGCGCGGTGGCCATCTCCGCCGACAGGTGCTGCAACGCCCACAGCACGGTGCGCGCCCCACGCTCGCCGCGCTCCGCGCGCGGCTCGATCTGGTCGCGGCGCACCGAGATCAGCGCGAACTCGGCCCCCACGAAGAAGGCGTTGGTGACCAGGGTCAGGGCCCCGATGCCGAGCTGCCAGAAGGTCATCGGGCCTCCTCGCCGGTGGCCTCGCCCGGCGCCGGCGGCGCCGTGATCCGCACCCGCTCGGCTCGGTGCCGCGCGGTGGCCAGTACTTCGAGCCGCCAGCCACCCACCTCCACCCGGTCCCCGGCGGCCGGGATCCGGCCCAGCTCCGTGGCCACCAGGCCGGCCAGCGTCTCGTACGGCCCCTCGGGGAACGGCAGGCCGGCCGCCGCCAGCTGGTCGGTCCGCGCGCCGCCGCCCGCCTCCCAGACGCCGGGCCCCGTCCTGGCCAGCTCGGGCACCTCCTCGGGATCGTGCTCGTCCCTGACCTCGCCCACCACCTCCTCCACGATGTCCTCCAGCGTGACCACCCCGGCCGTGCCGCCGTACTCGTCCACCACCACCGCCATGGAGCGCCGCCCCCGCAGCTCCGCGAGCAGCCGGTCCACCGGCAGGCTGTCCGGCACCAGCGGCGCCTCGGTGGCCAGCTCGGCCACCGGGACGGCGGCCCGCCGCGCCTCGTCCACCGCCAGCACGTCCTTGATGTGCACCATCCCCACCACGTCGTCCAGGCCCTCGTTGTAGACCGGGAACCGGGAGAGCCCCGTGGCCAGCGTCAGGTTCGCGGCGTCGGCCGCGCTCGCCGTGCGGCGCAGCGCGTGCACCGCCACCCGCGGCGTCATCACGCTCTGCGCCGTCAGCTCGCCCAGGTGCAGGGTGCGCACGAACAGCTCGGCCGAGTCCCGGGGCAGCACCCCCTCGGCCGCCGAGTGCCGGGCCAGTGCCACCAGCTCGGGCGGGGTGCGCGCCGAGGCCAGCTCCTCGGTGGGTTCGAGACCGAACCAGCGCACGATGCGGTTGGCCGTCTCGTTGAGATGCCTGATCAGCGGCGCGAACGTCGCCGTGAAGCCCCGTTGCAGCGGCGACACCGCCCGCGCCACCCGCATCGGGTGGGTGATCGCCCAGTTCTTCGGCATCAGCTCGCCCAGCACCATCAGCACCACCGTGGAGAGCGCGACGCCGAGCCCCACGGCCAACGAGGACGCCGTCGCCTCCGGCAGCCCGGCCGACCGCAGCGGGCCGCGCAGCAGCGCCGCCAGCGACGGCTCGGCCAGCATGCCGATCACCAGCGACGTCACCGTGATGCCCAGCTGGGCCCCGGAGAGCTGGAACGTCAGCCGGCGCACCGCCTTCAACACGCCCTCGGCCCCCGGCTCGCCGGCCGCCGCCGCCCGCTCGAGCTCGCCGCGCTCCAGCGTGGTCAGCGAGAACTCGGCGGCCACGAAGACCGAGCAGGTCAGTGTCAACAGCAACGCGACGAGCAGTAGCAGCAGTTCGGTCAGCATGTCGCCCCCCGTCCGAGGTCCGGGAACACTCCCGCGGTCACCTTCTGTGATCGGCCGTGCGAGCCGTGGCCTTGAGTCGTTTGTCCGGTGCCCCCGCGGGTACCCGGCGCCGGCGGATCTGTCACCCGGTGACCGCGAGCCAGGACGGAAGGTCAGTACGGGCAGGTCGGGACGGAAGGAGAGCCGAGATGGAACCGGGCACCGACCCCTATGTCGCCGCCGAGCCGGCCCCCGAGGGCGACGGGGTGCTCCGGGTCACCCTCGGCTCCGGGCGGACCCTGGACTTCGTCTGCGGCGTCCCCGTGGAGGGCGTGCTGCGGCTGCGGCTCACCAGCCCGTTCGGCGACGGGCCGCGCGCCGCCGACTCCGTCCTGCTCGACCTGCCCGACCGGCCCGCGACCCTCACCCGGGTGCCGGGCGGCACCACCATCACCGGGCCCGGCGTGGAGGCGTTCTGGGAGTCCGGCGACCCCACCGCGGTGGGCAACGGCGAGGGCGCCCCGCAGGCCCTGCGCCTCGGCACCTTCGCCCGCTTCTCCGAGCCGGAGGGCGCCACGCTGCCCTTCCAGGCCGGCTACCGCCCGGCGTCCGGGGGGCGCCCCGCCGCCTGGGTGGAGACCATCCACCTCGCGCCCGACGCGGCCGTCTACGGCGGCGGCGAGAGCTACCAGGGCATCGACCTGCGCGGCCGGCACCGCCGGCTCCGCAACATCGAGGAGAACCGGGCCGCCGGCCGCGACTCCGCCTACCTGAACGTGCCGCTGCTGTGGTCCGACGCCGGCTGGGGCATCTTCGCGCACACCGGCGAGCCGGTGGACGCCGACATCGGCGCCACCCACTCCGAGGCCGCGCGCTTCCAGATCGGCGGCGACGACCTCGACCTCTTCCTGATCACCGGCGACGCGCCCACCATCCTCGACCGCTACCACGCCCTCACCGGCCAACCCCGCGCGCTGCCGAAGTGGGCCTTCGGGGTGTGGATGAGCCGCTCCTCCTACTTCACCGCCGACGAGATGGTGCGCACCGTCGACGAACTGGCCGCCGCGGACTGCCCGGTGGACGTCATCCACGTCGACGAGTGGCTCGACGAGAAGGTGCTCGAGGACGCCTGCTGGACCGCGGGCCCCGACCGCCGCCGCTTCCCCGCCGGCTGGTCCCGGCCCCTGGCCGAACGCGGCGTCCGCACCAGCCTGTGGATCAACCCCTACGTCAAGCGCGGCACCCCGCTGGCCGACTGGCTCGGCGACCGCGGCTACCTGGTGCGCCGCGCCGACGGCAGCCCGGCCGCCACCGCGGACAACCCGGACTCGCTGCCCGTCGACTTCACCAACCCCGAGGCCCGCGCCTGGTGGCGGGAGCGGCTCGCCGACACCTTCCGAGAGGAGGGCAACTCGGCGCTGCTCTCCGACTTCGGCGAGGAGATCGCCGACGACGCGATCTTCGCCGACGGCACCACCGGTCCTGAGCGCCGCAACTCCTACGGGCTGCTCTACCAGGACGTGGTGCGGGAGGCCGGCACCGAGGCCCTCGGCGACGACTTCGTGCCGATCTCCCGCTCCGGCACCGCCGGCTCGCAGCGCGACCCCGCGCACTGGGCCGGTGACATGCCGTCCACCTGGAGCGGCCTGGTCTGCACGCTGCGCGCGGTGCTGTCCATGTCGCTCAGCGGCTTCTCCATGGTGACCCACGACGCCGGCGGCTACTGGACACCGGCCTCCTACCGGCGGGCCGGCGAGCTGCGCGAGACCATGGAGCCGGACGCCGTGTTCGCCGACGTCGAGCCCGAACTGTACGGCCGGTGGGCCCAGTGGGCCGCGTTCTCGCCGATCATGCGGTTCCACGGCACCGGCCGGCGCGAACCCACCGCCTACCCCGAGCCGTACCGCTCGGCCGCCATCGCCGCCTGCCGGCTGCGGCACCGGCTCGGCCGGTACATCGGCGACACCGCGGAGACCACCGACGGGCTGCCGCTGATGCGGCCCATGCCGCTGGCCTTCCCCGGCGACCGACAGGCCAGGGACGCCGAGCTGCAGTACCTGTTCGGCCCCCACGTGCTGGTGGCGCCGCTCCTCGAACCCGGCGGCCGGCGCGCCTTCTACGTGCCGCCCGGGGAGTGGGTCGGTCTTGTCGGCTGCCCGCGCCTCACCGGACCCGGCTGGCGGGAGGTGACGTGCGCGGCCGACGAGTTCCCCGCCTTCGTGCGCGCGGAGTACGGCGTCGAGGCCGTGCTCGACCCGGCCTGAGCCCGGTCGCCGTCAGTGCCCGTCGCCCGGGACGTCCTCCTCGGCCGGCTCGTTGAACGCGGCGAGCAGCCGCTCGGCGGCCAGCGTCGGCGTCAACGAGCCGTCCCGCACCTGCCGTTCGAGCGCCGGGGTGAGCCGCAGGACCGCCGGGTGGCCGTGCAGCCGGCCGAGCAAGTCGTCGTGGACCATCGACCAGGTCCACTCCACCTGCTGGTCGCGCCGCTTGGCGGCCAGCAGACCGGCCGCCTCCAGCGCCCCCCGGTGCGCCTCCAGCTTCCGCCACACCTCGTCGAGCCCGGCCTCCTCCAGCGCGCTGCAGGTGAGCACCGGCGGCGACCAGACCGCGTCGGCCGGCCGCAGCATCCGCAGCGCGCCCCGCAGTTCGCGCGCCGCCGCCCGCGCCTCCCGCTCGTGCGGGCCGTCGGCCTTGTTGACGGCGATGACGTCGGCCAGTTCGAGGACGCCCTTCTTGATGCCCTGGAGCTGGTCCCCGGTCCTGGCCAGGGTGAGGAAGAGGAACGAGTCGACCATGCCGGCCACCGCGGTCTCGGACTGGCCGACGCCGACCGTCTCGACGAGGATCACGTCGTAGCCGGCGGCCTCCATCACCACCATCGTCTCGCGGGTGGCCCGGGCGACCCCGCCGAGCGTGCCGGCCGAGGGCGAGGGGCGCACGAACGCGTTCTCGTCGACGGCGAGCCTGGCCATGCGGGTCTTGTCGCCGAGGATGGAGCCGCCGGTGCGGGTGGAGGACGGGTCGACGGCCAGCACCGCCACCCGGTGGCCGAGGCCGGTGAGCAGGGTGCCGAGCGCGTCGATGAATGTCGACTTGCCGACCCCCGGCACCCCGCTGATGCCGATGCGCCGCGCCCGGCCGGCGTGCGGCAGCAGGTCGAGCAGCAGCCGCTGCGCCAGCCGCCGGTGGTCGGGCCTGGTCGACTCCACCAGCGTGATCGACCGGGCCACCTGCGCCCGGGAGCCGGCCAGCACGCCCTTGGCGTACCCCTCGACGTCGATGACGGGCCTGGGCGTCACGGTGCTTCGGGGGCGAGGTCGAGGTCGAGACTCCCGGCCAGCGTCAGCAGCAGGTCGTGGGCGGCCTCGGGGATCACCGTGCCGGGCGGGAACACCGCGGCCGCGCCGGCCTCGCGCAGCGTCGGCACGTCGCCCGGCGGGATCACCCCGCCGACCACGATCATGATGTCCTCCCGGCCCTGGGCGGCCAGTTCCTCGCGCAGCGCGGGCACCAGCGTCAGGTGGCCGGCGGCCAGCGAGGACACCCCGACGATGTGCACGTCCGCCTCCACGGCCTGCCGCGCCACCTCCTCTGGGGTCTGGAACAGCGGGCCGACGTCCACGTCGAAGCCCAGGTCGGCGAAGGCCGAGGCGATCACCTTCTGGCCCCGGTCGTGCCCGTCCTGTCCCATCTTGGCGACCAGGATCCGCGGCCGGCGGCCCTCGCCCTCGGCGAACGCCGCCACCAGTGCGCGGGTGCGCTCCACGCCGGGCGACGTCCCGGCCTCCTCGCGGTACACACCCGAGATGGTACGGATCTGGCCGGAGTGCCGGCCGAACACCTGCTCAAGGGCGGCCGAGATCTCGCCCACCGTGGCCTTGGCCCGGGCCGCGTCCACCGCGAGCGCCAGCAGGTTGCCGTCGCCCGTGGCACCGTTGGTCAGCGCCCGCAGCGCGTCGTGGCAGGCGGTCTCGTCCCGCTCGGCCCGCAGCCGCCGCAGCTTGGCGAGCTGCTGGGCGCGCACCGCCGAGTTGTCGACCTGGCGCACCTCGATGCGCTCGTCGGCGTCCACCCGGTAGAGGTTGACGCCGATCACCGGCTGCCGGCCCGAGTCGATCCGGGCCTGGGTGCGGGCGGCGGCCTCCTCCACCCGCAGCTTGGGGATGCCCGCGTCGATCGCCCTGGCCATGCCGCCGGCCGCCTCGACCTCCTCGATGTGCTGCCAGGCACGCCGCGCCAGGTCGTGGGTCAGCCGCTCCACGTAGGCGCTGCCGCCCCAGGGGTCGATCACCCGGGTGGTGCCCGACTCCTGCTGGAGCAGTATCTGGGTGTTGCGGGCGATGCGGGCCGAGAAGTCGGTGGGCAGGGCCAGCGCCTCGTCCAGCGCGTTGGTATGCAGTGACTGGGTGTGGCCCTGGGTGGCGGCCATCGCCTCCACGCAGGTGCGCACCACGTTGTTGAACACGTCCTGCGCGGTCAGCGACCAGCCGGAGGTCTGCGAATGGGTGCGCAGCGACAGGGACTTGGGGTTCCTCGGCTCGAAGCGGCGCACCAGGCGGGCCCACAGCAGCCGGGCCGCGCGCAGCTTGGCGACCTCCATGAAGAAGTTCATGCCGATGCCCCAGAAGAACGACAGGCGGGGCGCGAAGGCGTCCACCTCCAGGCCGGCGGCGACGCCGGCCCGCAGGTACTCGACGCCGTCGGCGAGGGTGTACGCCAGCTCCAGGTCGGCCGTGGCCCCCGCCTCCTGGATGTGGTAGCCGGAGATGGAGATCGAGTTGTAGCGGGGCATGTGCCGCGAGGTGTAGGAGAAGACGTCGGAGATGATCCGCATCGAGGGCTGCGGCGGGTAGATGTAGGTGTTGCGGACCATGAACTCCTTGAGGATGTCGTTCTGGATGGTCCCCGCCAGCTTCTCGGGCGGCACGCCCTGCTCCTCGGCCGCCACGATGTACAGCGCGAGCACCGGGAGCACCGCGCCGTTCATCGTCATCGACACGCTCATCCGGTCCAGCGGGATGCCGTCGAAGAGCTGCCGCATGTCGTAGATCGAGTCGATGGCCACGCCCGCCATCCCGACGTCCCCGGTGACCCGGGGGTGGTCGGAGTCGTAGCCGCGGTGGGTCGGCAGGTCGAACGCCACCGACAGGCCCTTCTGACCGGCCGCCAGGTTCCGCCGGTAGAACGCGTTGGACTCCTCGGCGGTGGAGAACCCGGCGTACTGCCTGATCGTCCACGGCTGGTTGACGTACATCGTGGGGTAGGGGCCGCGCAGGAACGGCGCCACCCCCGGGTAGGTGCCGAGGAAGTCCAGGCCCGCCAGGTCGTCGGCGGTGTACAGCGGCCGGACGGGGATGCCCTCGGGCGTCTCCCACACCAGGTCCTCGACCGAGTGGCCGCTGCTCTCCTTGACCGCCGCCCGCCACCGGTCGACGTCGACGGGTGCCTCGCCGTCGCCGGGACCGTCCAGGGGCACCTCGGAGAAGTCGGGGATCATCGGCATCACGCCACCTCCGGCGCATCGCTGACGGGTTCTTCGGGCACGTCGATGACGGAGTCCAGCAGCGAGGACAGCACGGCGACCGCGTCCACGCCGACGAAGACGAACGTGTCGACGCCGGCGGCCCGGTACTCCGCCTCCCGCTCACCGGGGCGCCCCGCGAGCAGCACCCGGCGCGCCCCGGCCGCCTTCAGCGCCGCCGCCACCGCCGCGGCCTGCTCGGCGTAGAGCGCGTCGCTGGAACACAGACAGGCGACTGCGGCACCGCTGGCCCTGAACGCGGCGGCCACGGTTTCCGCGTCCACCGACACCGGCTCGTGCACCGGCTCGATCCCGGCCGCCTGGAACAGGTTGGCCGCGAAGCCGGCCCGGGCTGTGTGCGTCGACACCGGCCCGAGCGCCGCCAGGAGCACCCGCGGCTCGACGCCGGCCGCCCTGGCCTCGTCCGCCCTGACCCGCAGCGCCTCGAACGCCTCGTCCCTGCGCACCCTCGGAAGCCCGCCGCCCGCCCGGGCCGGCGCCGGGGCCCGCTCCGGCAGCCGCTCACCCGGGTTGGCGAACTCGCTGACCCCGGTGATCGGTTCCCGCCGCGTGGCCAACTGCCGGCCGCGCCGCGCCCACTCCTCGGCGAGCCGGTCACCCACAAGACCGGAACGCAGGGCGGCCGCCTGCCCGCCGGCCCGCTCCAACTCCTGGAACCACGCCCAGCCGGCCCGCGCCAGCTCGTCGGTCAGCCGCTCCACGTACCAGGAGCCGCCCGCCGGGTCGACGACCCGCCCCAGGTGCGACTCGGCCAGCAGGATCGCCGAGGTGTTCCGGGCGATCCGCCGCGCGAACGCGTCCGGCAGGCCGAGCGCCTCGTCGAACGGGAGCACCGTCACCGAGTCCGCGCCGCCCGCCCCTGCGGCCAGCGCCGCCACGGTGGTGCGCAGCATGTTCACCCAGGGATCGCGCCGCGTCATCATCACCCGCGAGGTCACCGCGTGCTGCCGCTGCGCGCCGGCCGCCGGCGCCGCGCCGCTCGCCTCACCCACCCGCGCCCACAGCCGGCGGGCCGCCCGCAGCTTGGCGATGGTCAGGAACTGGTCGGTGGTCGCGGCGTAGCGGAACTCCAGTTGCCCCAGGGCCGCGTCCACCGAGAGCCCGGCCGCGGTCAGCTCCCGCAGGTACGCCACCCCCGTGGCCAGCGAGCACCCCAGCTCCTGGGCCGGGCTGCCGCCCGCCTCGTGGTACGGCAGCGCGTCCACCACCAGGGCGCGAACGCCCGGGTGGTCCCGGTGGCAGCGGGCGGCGAGGCCGGCGGCCGCCCACAGCCGGGTGGTCAGTTCGGCCTGCTCGCCCTCGCGGGCCGCCAGGCCGAGCGGATCGGCGCCCAGCACGCCGAGCACCGCGCCCGGCGCGAGACCACGCCCGTCCGCGATCCGCAGCAGCTCCCTGGCCGCCGCGTCGAACGCGGCACCCGCGTCCAGCACCACGGGCGCCAGGTCGAGCAGCACCCCGTCGAGCGCGGTCTCCAACGCCGCCACCGGGACGCCGCCCTCGCCGACGGTCAGCCACACCGAGGTGACGCCGTTCTCCAGGTCGGCCAGGACCGCCTCGTTGACCCGCGCCGGGTCCGCCGCACCATGGAACTGCCGCACGTCCCAGCCGGCGACCGCGGTGCCCTCCGGGCGCGCGCCCCTGACGAACGGCGCGAAGCCCGGGAACCCCGGATCAGGCGCCTGGTCGTCCGCCGTGTACAGCGGCCGGGTGACGATGCCGTCGGCCAGCGCCGTGCTCAGCACCTCCTCGGCCGCGGCCCCGTCCAGGCCCGGCCGGCCCGCCCTGGCCAGGACGCCGGCCACCAACTCCCGCCAACGGTCCCCTGACACCTCGGGAAAGCCCTCGGCCAGGGGCAGCTCGCCCCCGGCCGTCGGCATCGGCCCCTTCGCCATGGTTCTCCTCTCCTCCCGTCAACCCGGTGAGGTTCGCACGCCGGACCAAAAGACCCATCAAGGATGGCTAAAGGCGACACGGAAGCGGCCCGTAGCTGGCAGGGTACGCGGGGTGGGGTCGCCTGGCGTACCCCTCAACAGGTCGTGGACCGCCCCGTGCGAGAGCGCCCCGGCGAGCACGGCGCCGCGTCGCGCCACGCCCACGTCCCACACGCCGGCGCGCGACCCCACTGCGCGCGCCGGCGCTACCCCCGACCGGCGTGGCCGCCGGCCCCGGTACCCGCCGGCTACCCCCGGCGCCCCCGGTCCTCCGCCGCACTCCGCGGCTCCGCGGACGACGGGCGGAACGCCAGCATCGAGCGCGGGCCCGGCCACTGTCACGCGATCCCGGTGTCGGGGTGCGGACATGGCGGCAGTACGACAGGCCCCGTGGCCGCGACCGCGGCGCGGGATGCGCGCGGCGCGCCGGCGCGCCACCATGGAGGTATGGCCACCGGCGGCGAGCACCCCGGCGGGCGCGGCGGCCACCGCGGCGTCCCGCACACCGCTGACCTGCGCGTCTCGGCCTGGGGGCCGACGCGCGAGGAGTGCCTGACCCAGGCCGTGCGCGGCGTCGTCGAGTCCTTCGCCGATCCCTCGTCGGGCGCCCGCGCCCCGCGACGGCGGCACACCGAGATCCACGCCGACGACGACCCCGAGCTGCTGGTGGCGCTGATGGACGACGTCGTCTACCGGCTCGACACCGCCGGCGAGGTGCCGGTCGACGTGGACCTGGACCCGATCCCCGGCGGGCTGCGGGTCGCCTACCGGATGGCCGACGCGGACGACCTCGAACCGGTCGGCGCCGCCCCCAAGGCCGTCACCCTGCACGACCTCGCGCTCGGCCGCGGGCCCGCCGGCTGGACCTGCTCGGTCACCCTCGACGTCTGAGACGACGACGTCCGCGTCACGCCCGCCCCCGTTCCGGGAGGAGACCGCCCGATGACCCAGCACGCGGAGCGCGTCCAGATCACCGAGGCCGGCGCCTACCGGTACCGCATCCCGCGCCACGGCGCGATGCGGGTGCCCGGCGTCGTCTTCGCCAGCCCCGAGCTGCTGCCCCAGGCCGCCGGCGACCAGGCCCTCGACCAGGTCGTCAACGTCGCCGCGCTGCCCGGCGTCGTCGGCGCCTCCTACGCCATGCCCGACGTGCACTGGGGCTACGGCTTCCCCATCGGCGGCGTGGCCGCCACGGACGTGGCCGCCGGGGGAGTGGTCTCGCCGGGCGGCGTCGGCTTCGACATCTCCTGCGGCGTCCGGCTGCTCGCCGCCGACTGCGACCGCGCCGAGATCGCGCCCCGGATCGGCGCGCTGCTCGACGCCCTCGGGCGCCGCACCCCGCGCGGCGCCGGGCGCGGCGCGGTCTGGCACATCGGCCGCCGCGACCTCGACCGGGTGCTGCGCGAGGGCGCCGTCCACGCGGTGGAGAGCGGCCACGGCGTCGAGCGCGACCTGGAGCGGTGCGAGGACGGCGGCGTGCTCACCGAGGCCGACCCGGCGGCCGGCCGGGTCGGCGACCGGGCCAGAGAACGCGGCCTCGGCCAGCTCGGCAGCCTGGGCTCCGGCAACCACTTCCTGGAGGTCCAGGAGGTGGAGACCGTCCACGACGAGGCGACGGCGCGCGCCATGGGCCTGGTCGCGGGACAGGTCTGCGTGATGATCCACTGCGGCTCGCGTGGCCTCGGCCACCAGATCTGCACCGACCACGTGCGCACCATGGGCCGCGCCATGCGGCGGTACGGCATCGAGGTGCCCGACCGCCAACTGGCCTGCGCGCCGGCCGACTCACCCGAGGGCCGCGACTACCTGGCCGCCATGGCCGCCGCCGCCAACTACGCGCGGGCCAACCGGCAGCTGCTCACCGAGTCCAGCCGGGCGGCGTTCGCCGGGACCGTCGGCCACGGCCTCGACCTCGTCTACGACATCTCGCACAACCTGGCCAAGATCGAGACGCACCGGGTGGACGGCGAGACCCGCCGGCTGTGCGTCCACCGCAAGGGGGCGACCAGGGCGCTGCCGCCCGGCCACCCCGAGCTGCCGCCCGACCTCGCCGAGGCCGGCCAACCGGTGCTGATCCCCGGCACCATGGGCACCGCGTCCTACCTCCTCACCGGTGTCCCCGACGGCGACGCCTGGCACTCCACCTGCCACGGCGCGGGCCGCGTCGAGAGCCGCCACCAGGCGGCCAGGGAGGTCAACGGCGGCCGGCTGCGCGCCGACCTCGAGGCCCGGGGCATCGCCGTCCGCGGGACCACGGCCCGCGGCCTGGCCGAGGAGGCGCCCGGCGCCTACAAGGACATCGACGCGGTGGTGACGGCCGCCGAGGGCGCCGGCCTGTGCCGCCGCGTGGCCCGCCTCGTGCCACTCGGCGTGGTCAAGGGCTGACTGTCGCGGTGCGGCGGGCCTGCGGCCCGGCTTGCCGGGGCCGTCCGTCGCGGCAGCGCGGTCGGCTGCCGGCTCCGCCGGGGCCTTGCCGATGGCGAGTGCGGTGTCGCGCGGTCGGGCGGCGCGATGCGATCGATGCCCGCGGCACGCCCCGGGCCTTCGGCCCGGCTCGCCGGGCCCGAGCGGGGCGCGGCGCGGCGCGGCGGGAGCCTGCGCTGGGGCGCGGCCTCCGGCGCGGCAGCGCCGTCGGCTGCCGGCCCCGCCGGCCAGGCGTTCCGCCCTGCCGGCCGGCGGTGTGCGGTCAGACCCGAGCGGAGCGGAACCGGACGGTCGCCCCCGGGGGGATCTGGCCGGCCAGGGGCAGGTCCGCGCCGAGCACCACGGCGATCACCGGGTAGCCGCCGGTGACCGGGTGGTCGGCGAGGAACAGCACCGGCTGGCCGTTGGGCGGGACCTGGAGCGCGCCGGCCACCATGCCTTCCGCCGGCAGCTCGCCGTCCCGCTCCCGCCGCAGTTCAGGACCCGAGAGCCGGATGCCGACCCGGTTGCTGCTGCTGGTGGCCGTCCAACGGGCCGCGCACAGCAGCTCGACGGCCTCCGGCGGGAACCAGTCGTCGCGTGGCCCCGGCAGCACCCGCAGCGCGAACTCACCGGGCGGCGCCGAGCACGGCGCGGCGTCGACACCGGGAAACGGCGCGGCCGGCGGCGAGCCGACCCGCAGCGTGTCGCCGGCCCGCAGCGGCGCGGGGCCGAGCCCCGACAGCAGGTCGGTCGCCCGCGAGCCGAGCACCGGCGGCACGTCGAGCCCGCCCCGCACCGCCAGGTAGCTCCGCAACCCCGAGGCGGGCGGCCCGAGTTCGAGGACCGTGCCGTCCCGCAGCACCAGCGGCGCGGCGAACGGAGCCGGGATCCCGTCCACCGTCACAGCACCCGGGGCACCCGTCACCGCCACATACCGCACGCCGCGCCCGCGCGCCCGCACCCGCAGGCCGCCGAAGGTGGTCTCGACGCCGGCGGCGTCCGCCGCGTTCCCCACCAGCCGGTTGGCCAGGGCCAGCGCCGGCCCGTCGGCGGCGCCGGACCGCGGCACGCCGAGCTCCGCCCAGCCGAACCTGCCCCGGTCCTGGACGGTGGCCAGCGGACCGGTCGCGAGAATCTCGAGACGCCACCCGGTCATGCCGCGGCCCCCGCCCCGATCGCCGTGAAGCGCACCGTCCGCCCGGGCACCAGCAGCGCCGGCGGGTCGCGGCCGGTGTCCCACAGCGGCGCGTCCGTCGTTCCGAGCAGCCGCCAACCGCCCGGCGAGGAACGCGGATAGACGCCGGTGAAACCGCCGGCCACCGCGACCGAGCCCGCCGGCACGGCGGTTCGCGGCTCGGCCCGGCGCGGCACGTGCAGCAGGGGATCGGTGCCGGTCAGGTAGCCGAAGCCCGGGGCGAAGCCGGCGAAGGCCACCGTGTAGCGGGCCGATGTGTGCCGGGCGACGACCTCGGCCACGCTCAGACCGGTCAGCGCCGCGACCTCCGACAGGTCGGGCCCGTCGTAGCGCACCCGGATGGTCAACGGGGCGTGCGCCGGGGCGGGGGGCGCCACCGAGCCGGTGGCGAGTGCGCGGGCCCGCTCGGCCAGCGCCCGGCGCACCTCGGCGTGGTCGGTCAGCGCGGGGTCGTAGCGCACCAGCAGGGTGGTGGCGGCGGCCACCAGTTCGCCCACCCCCGGCGGCCGGTCGGCGACCAGCGAGGCGCGCAGGGCCAGCACGCAGGGCAGCCCGTCCAGCTCGGCGAGCACCGCCTGGTCGCCCACCCGCCGCACCGCGCGCAGCCCGCCGTCCGGTGCCGTCACGCGGGCACCGAGAACGGTCGCGGGGTGTGGCCCGCGCGCTCCAGTTCGAACCGCAGCCGACGGGCGATCTCCACGGCCCCCGGGGTGTCCCCGTGCACGCACAGCGACCGGACGTCGATGGGGAGCGTGGTGCCGTCCACGGCCTCCACCACCCCCTCGGCCACCATGCGGAGACAGCGGTCCACGATCACCTCCGGGTCGTGCAGCACCGCGTTCGGCCGGCCACGCGGCACCAGGGTCCCCTCCGGGGTGTAGGCGCGGTCGGCGAAGGCCTCGTGCACCGGGGTCAGACCCACCTCCGCCGCGATCCGCAGCCAGACGCTGCCCGGCAGGCCGAGCACCGGCAGCGCCGGGTCGTACCGGCGCACCGCCTCGGCGACGGCCGCCGCCTGCTCCTCGTGGTGCACGATCGCGTTGTAGAGCGCCCCGTGCGGTTTGACGTAGGAGACCCGGGTGCCGGCCAGCCGCGCGAAGCCGTCGAGCGCGCCGATCTGGTAGACCACCTCGTTGACCAGCACGTCCGGCTCGACGTCGATGAACCGGCGGCCGAAACCGGGCAGGTCCCAGTAACTCACCTGGGCGCCGATGGCGACACCCCGCGCCGCCGCCGCCTCGCACACCCGTCGCATCACGCTGGGATCGCCGGCGTGGAAGCCGCAGGCGACGTTGGCGCTGGTGACGATCGAGAGCAGCGCCTCGTCGTCCCCGAGCCGCCACTGCCCGAACCCCTCGCCGAGATCGCTGTTCAGGTCGATCACTGTGCTCATCGGGACGTGACCCTACCGTGGGGGCGGCGGCCGGCGTCGGCAGCCGCGACGGGCTCCGCGGCCCGGTCGCGTTAGCGCACTCGGCGACGCGCCGGAGCCGCTCGGGCGGGGTTCCTTCGTACGAGCTACCTTCGCCGTTTTCGTGGGCACCGGGACACGGGGGCCTGGACGATGAACGCGTCGCAGGAACAGCGCTTTCGCATCGGGGCGGAGACACATGGTTGACACAGCTCGTCGCAACGCCGTCACGGAGGGTGTGGAAGGCGGTGTCGGCCTGACCGCGCTCCTGGTCGCCGCCGCCCGGGCGATCGAGACGCACCGCGGCGACAGCCTGGCGCAGGACCCCTACGCGGAGCACTTCGTGCGCGCCGCCCCGGCGTCCGCGGGCTGGCCGGTCCGCCCCCACCAGGTGCCGGACGGGGACGCCGACCCGCTGTGGGGGCGGTTCGCGCGCTACTTCGGGCTGCGCACCAGGGTCCTCGACGACTTCCTCCTCACGTCGGCGCGGGGTGGGGCCCGGCAGGTGGTGCTGCTCGGGGCGGGCCTCGACGCGCGGACCTTCCGGCTCGACTGGCCACCCGGCTGCGTGGTCTTCGAGATCGACAGGGCGGCCGTCCTGACCTTCAAGCACCGGGTGCTCGACGAGGTGTCCGCCGCGCCGCGGGCGACGCGCGTACCGGTCCCGGTCGATCTGCGCGGCGACTGGGTCGGAGCACTGACCGGTGCCGGCTTCGACTCCGCGGAACCGACCGTCTGGCTCGCCGAGGGGCTGTTGTTCTACCTGCCCGCCGCCGCCGAGACCTATCTCGTCGACACGGTGGACCGGTTGAGCGCCGAGGGCAGCGCCCTGGCGTACGAGGCCAAGCTGGAGAAGGACCTGACCCGGTACCGCGACAGCCCGCTCTACACCTCCACGAAGGAGCGGATCGGGATCGACCTGCTGGCCCTGTTCGACAGGGATCCGCGGCCCGACTCGGTGGCCGCCCTGGCGGACCGCGGCTGGTCCACGTCGGTCCACACACCGTTCGACTTCACCCGTAGGCACGGACGCGGCCCGCTGCCCGAGCCGAACGACGCGCTGGAGGGCAACCGGTGGGTGTTCGCGAACAAGTCCAGGCCGTGACAGCGGGGTTCGGCGCCGCCCGCCACGGGCGGCGCGAGCTCGCCTTTACGGCACCAGGACGGGTTTGACCACCCGGCCCGCTTGGACGTCGCGTTCGGCCGCGTCGATGTCGCCGAGCGGGTAGGTACGGACCAGTTCGTCGAAGGGGAACCGCCCGGCCCGCCACAGCCCGACCAGGCGCGGGACCAGCAGGCCCGGCACCGAGTCCCCCTCGCAGACATGGGAGATCCTCCGGCCCCGGTCGAGACCGCCGGGTTCGATCGGCAGCGGGGCGTGGAGCCGTGCGACCAGGGCGAGGTGCCCGGTCGGACACAGGGCCCGAAGCGCGTCGTTGATCAGCGGGGCGGAGGCCGTGGTGTCGAGCGCGTACCGCGCGCCGCCGTCGGTCAGCCGGCGCACGCGTCCTGGCAGGTCGGCCGATCCGGCGGGCAGCGGGATCGCGCCGAACCGCTCGGCGAGGAGCAGCCGTTCGGGGTGCCGTTCGACGGCCACGGTCGTCGCCCCGGCGGCGGTGGCCGCCATCACCGCCGCCAGGCCCACCGATCCCGCCCCGAGCACCAGGACGGTGTCGCCCGGCCGGACTCCGAAGGTGTTCAGGACCGTTCCCGCGCCGGTGAGGAAGCCGCAGCCGAGCGGCCCGAGCAGTTCGACGGGCAGCGCCGGATCCACCCGGACGGCGTTGCGGGCCGAGACCAGCGCGTACTCGGCGAACGAGGACTGTCCGAACCAGCGCGGGGCCAGCGGGCGTCCGGCCGCGTCGGTGAACCGTGCCGCCTGCTCGGCGCGCCCGCCGAAGAGATTGAGCGCGGCGAACGAGTCGCAGTAGGCGGGGGCCCCACCCAGGCAACTCCGGCAGTCACCGCAGGAGTCGAAGCTCAGCACGACGTGGTCGCCGGTGCCCAGGCCGGTGTTGGGGCCGCCCGTCTCCACCACCACCCCGGCCCCCTCGTGGCCGAGCACCGCCGGCAGCGGTGAGCGGCCGGCCGAACGCCGCACCGCGAGATCGGTCCCGCACATCCCGGAGCCCGCGATCCTCACCAGCACCTCGCCGTCGACCGGCCCCGCGTTCAGGACCACCTCCTCGACCGCGAACCGGCTCTCGTACGAACGCAGTACCGCCGCGTCGAACCTCATCCCGTCACGGCTCCTCAGGACGGTGCACCACGAACGGGCTGAGGTTCCCGTAGAGCCCCCACGGCCCGCCCGCGACGCCGACACCGCTCTCCTTGACGCCCGCGAAGGGCTGGGCGAGCGACAGCTCGCCATGGTGGTTGATCCACGCCGTCCCGCACTCCAGCCGGTGGGCCACCGCCTCGGCCCGGTCCAGATCGGTCCCCCACACCGAGCCGCCGAGGCCGAAGCCGGTCCCGTTGGCCGCTTCGACGGCCTCGTCGAGCCGGCCGTACGGCAGCACCGGCAGCACCGGGCCGAACTGCTCCTCCGTCACCACCGGGTCGTCCGGCGGGACATCGGTCAGGATCGTCGGGGCGAAGAAGTACCCCGGCCGGTCGAGACGGTGGCCGCCGACCACGGCGCGGGCCCCGGCCGCCAGGGCCCGGGCCGTGTAGCGCTCGACGCGGTCCAGCTGGGCGGCGTTGTTGACCGGCCCGAGACGCGAGTCCGGGTCGAGCCCGGGCCCGACGACCACGGCCTTCGCCCGGTGCGCGAGCGCCTCGACCACCCGGTCGTGGATCCGGGCCGGCGCGTAGACCCGCTTGACCGCCATGCAGACCTGCCCGCAGTTGCGGAACGCCGCCCAGAACAACCGGTCGGCGACGCGCTCCACGTCCACGTCGTCGAGCAGGACGGCGGCGTCGTTGCCGCCCAGTTCCAGGGTGACCCGGGCGAGCGAGGTCACCGCGCCCGCCGCGACCGCCCGGCCGGTGGGACCGGATCCGGTGAACGTCACGTGGCGGATCCCCGGGTGGGCGGCGAGGGCGGCGCCCAGGGGCTCGCGACCGGTGACGACCGTCAGCACGCCGTCGGGGAGGGCGGTGGCGAGGACGGCGGCGAGCAGCCGGGTGGCGAGCGGCGTGTGGGGCGAGGGCTTGAGCACCATCGTGTTGCCCGCCGCCAGCGCGGGCGCGAACTTCGCCGACGCCAGTTGGAGCGGGAAGTTCCACGGGACGATCGCGGCGACGGGCCCGAGCGACCGCCAGTGGATCTGGCTGCGCACGGGCCGACCGTCCGTGATCGTCCTGGGGAGGACGCCCAGGTCCGCGAAGTAGCGCAGCCGGGCCGCCGTGCGGGCGACCTCGGCGTGCGACTCGGCCAGCGGCTTGCCCTGCTCACGGGTGAGCAGCGGAGCGAGGTCCGCTCCGGCCGCCGCCACGGCGTCGGCCGCCGTGCGCAGCGCGGTGGCGCGGGCGGCGGGGTCCGCACGCCAGCCAGGCCAGGCCGCGCGGGCCCGGTCGACGATCTCCGCCAACTCGTCGGGGTGGTGGTCGGGAGCCTCGTCGAACGCCTCACCCGTCGCCGGATCGACGACGGGGAGACGGCCGCCCGGGCCCCCGGGTCCGCGCCGGGACCGACTCGTGCCCATCCGGGCGGTCAGCTCGCGGCGGCGACGGCGGCCGCGTGCGCCCGGGCCTGCCGGTCCATCTCCGCCCGGAAGGCGGCGACCAGGTGGGGCTGAATCCGCCCGCCGTCGCGGTCGCCCCGCTCGCAGACCGCGCCGCGCACGCCCACGATGTCCGTGCCGATGCGGGTCAGCGCGTCGAGGTCCCCCTCCCTGACGCTGCCGGCGAGCGCGGCGAGCAGCCCCGCCTCGTGGGCCAGCCGGACGAACTCCGCGCAGCGGTCCGGCGGGACGTGGTCGAACAACCGGCTCCCGTCCTTGATCGCGGTGTCCAACATGGCCGCGTCGCAACCGGCGCGGTGGGCGATGTCGGGCAGGGCGAGCGGGTTGACGCAGCCGATCCGGTGCGCGTCGGCGTAGCCCGAGGCGACGACCAGGGCGTCAGGACGGTGGTCCTTCACGGCCCGGACGACCCCGCGCATCACCTCGACGGCCTGGTCAGGCGTCGTGCATCCGTAGAGGCCCACCTTGACGTACGTGGCTCCGGAGACGACCGCGCCGAGCGCCGCCTGGGCCACGGTGCCGGGCTTGTACGGCACGTCCCCCACGGTGGCGGACACCGGCTTGTCGGCCGGCACCGCGTCGCGGATCTCCCTGATGACCCACGGGAAGTTGGCACCGAGCGAGCCCTCGTCGGGCTTCTTGACATCGACGATGTCGAGATGCCGCGCCGCACTCGCGCAGACGAGGGCTTCCTCGACGCTGTCCGGAGAGACGAGAAGCAACAATGTGGACCCTTTCCACGGCGTGTCCACCCGGCCGAGCGGCCGGTGCGCGGAGTCGCCAGGAGCCCGGGCGACCGGCTCATTCTGGTCGTCACCCGAGGACCGTCGGCAGGGCGCGCGTCGACCGGACGAGTCACTCGCCGTCCGCCCCCGCGCGCCGTCCACGCCGGGAAGCGCCCCCTCGTGGCGGGGGCGGTGCGGCGGGTCAGCGCCCGGCGGCGATGTCGAGCAGCCGCAGGAACCCTTCCACCCGCCAGGCCGCGCGGCCGACGAAGAGCCCGTCGACGCCGGGGACGCGTAGCAGGTCGGCGGCGTTCTCCGGGGCGACGGAGCCGCCGTACAGCACGCCGGCGACCCGGTCGCCGACCGCGTCCCGCAGGGCGGCCACCGGGGCGGCGATCTCCGCCGGGGTTGCGGGCCGGCCGGTGTCGCCGATGGCCCAGACCGGTTCGTAGGCCAGCAGGACCGTGCCGGTGTCGGCCGACCCGTCCAACGCCGCGAGCGCCTGGGCCACCACGTGGTCCGCGGAGCCGCCGGCGTCGAACGTCGGCGCGTCCTCGCCGACGCAGACCAGCGGGATCAGCCCGTGCCGCAGCGCCGCCCGGACCTTGCGGCGGACCGTGGCGTCGGTCTCCGCGAAGTGGGTCCGCCGCTCCGAGTGGCCGAGTTCCACGATCGCCGCCCCCGCGTCGGCCGCCTGCGGCATCGAGATCTCCCCGGTCCAGGGACCCTCGTCCGCCCAGTGCGCGTTCTGCGCGCCGACCAACACCGGGGAGTCGGCGCCCAGCGAGCGTGCCACCGTGTCGATCGCCGTCGCCGGCGGGATCACGAACGGCCGCACGCCGGCGGGCGCCTCCGGGCCGACCGCCTCCCGTAACCGCGCCGCGTACGCCGCCGACTCGGTGATCGTCTTGGTCATCTTGAAGCTGGTGCCGATCCAGCGCACGGCGGGACCCTCACCCCTCGTAGGAGCGGATCGCCTCGACCTTGGCCGCCGAGGCCGACGCCGGGTCGAAGGTGTACGTCAGCCACTCCCTGGCCAGCCGGCGCGCCAGCTCGAGGCCGATCACCCGCTGGCCGAGACACAGCACCTGCGCGTTGTTGGAGAGCACGGAGCGCTCCACGGAGAACGAGTCGTGCGCCGTGACCGCCCTGATCCCCGGCACCTTGTTGGCCGCGATGGCCACCCCGAGTCCCGTGCCGCAGACCAGCAGCGCCCGGTCGGCCCGCCCCTCGGCCACCAACCGGGCCGCGTCCACCGCGACATGGGGGTAGTCGGTGCCCTGCCCGGCGGCGATCCCGACGTCGACGACCTCCGCCACCAGATCGTGGGCCGCCAGGTCGGCCTTGAGCGCCTCCTTGTAGTCGAAGCCGGCGCCGTCGGCGCCCACCGCTATCCGCAACCGCCCTGTCACTGGAACTCCTCACTCAGTGCCGTCACGATCAGCGCGAACGAGACCGCGCCCGCGTCGGGGGTGCCGATCCCGCGTTCGCCGTGCACCCGGGCCCGGCCGAGGCGCGCCGGGATGTCGGCCGTGGCGTCCGCGGCCCGCCGCGCCGCCCGCGCGGCGGAGGCGGCGGCGCGGGCGACGGGTTCGCCGGCCTCCAGCGCCCTCGTCAACGTCTCGGCGAACGGCACGGCCGCGTCCACCAGCGTCTTGTCGCCCGGGCGGGCGCCGCCCAGCTCCGTGACGGCGTCCACCGCCGCCCGCACCCCGGCGGCCAGCCGGGTCGCCTCCGGCGCCGCGTCGTCGCCGAGCGCCGCGCCGAACGCCGTCAGCATGGCGCCCCACAGCGCCCCCGACGTGCCGCCGGCCCGCTCCGCCCACGCCTCGCCGGCCAGGACCAGCGTCGTCATCGCACCGGCCCCGGCGGCCGCCGCCTCGGCGCCGGCCGTGGCGGCCGCCGCCGCTCCGCGCCGCATCCCGATGCCGTGGTCGCCGTCCCCGGCGACCGCGTCGAGCCGGCCCAACTCCGCCTCCTCGGCGGCGATCACGTCGCGGACCTTCTCCAGGGCGGTCACCAGACGCCGCGCCGCCGCGCGCGACGGCGCTGCGCCCGCCGTGACCGTGGGGGTGGTCGCGTAGGTGTCCAGGTCGTCCGTCCGCGCCGGCCGCGGCGCGACCACGCCCTTCCGGTACGCGGGGGAGTCCGCCGGCGCCTGCCAGAGATCGGCCAGCTCGTCGTCGAGGAAGGTGAGGGTGAGCGAGAGCCCGGCCATGTCCAGGCTGGTCACCAGCTCGCCGACCTCCGGGTCGACCGGCCGCAGCCCGTGCTCGGCAAGCCGCTCGGCGACCCGCCGGTGGACCACGTACAGCTCCTCGTACTTGGTCTCGCCGAGACCGTTGACCAGCACCGCCACCCGGTCCTCGGCGTAGCCGACGTGCCACGCGGGCCGTTCCGCGAGCAGCCGGTCGACCAGCAGGTCGGCCACGGCGTCGGCGCTCGTCAACTCCCGCTCCTCGATGCCGGGTTCGCCGTGGATGCCGAGCCCGATCGCCATCCGGCCCGGCGCGACCGTGAACAGCGGCTCGGCCGCGCCCGGCAGGGTGCAGCCGCCGAAGGCGACGCCCAGGGACCGCGTCGCGGCCACCGCCCGACGGCCGACCCGCTCCACCTCGTCGATGTCGAGGCCGCGTTCGGCCGCCGCCCCCATGATCTTGAACACCGGCAGGTCGCCGGCGATCCCGCGGCGCGTCGCGTGCTCCTCGGGCGGTGCGGAGGCGATGTCGTCCGTCACCGTCAGCACCCGCACGTCGAGCCCCTCGGCCCGCAGTCGGACCGCCGCCTGGCCGAAGTGCAGCACGTCGCCCGCGTAGTTGCCGAAGGAGAGGATGACGCCGCCGCCCGCCTCGCAGGCCCGCGCCACGGAGGCGACCTGGGCGGCGGACGGCGAGGCGAACAGGTTGCCGCAGGCCGCGCCGTGCGCCAGACCCGGGCCGACCCAGCCGGCGAACGCCGGGTAGTGGCCGCTGCCGCCGCCCACCACCAGCGCGACCCGCCCCCGCGGGGTCGCGTCGGCCCGCACCACCCCGCCGCGCACCCGCCGCACCCGGCCGGCGTGCGCCGCCGCGAACCCCGCCAACGCCTCGTCGGCGAAGGCCGCCGGGTCGTTGCACACCACCGTCACCTGGCACCCCCGCGCAGCTTGGCGGCCAACACCCGCCGCAGGTACTCCCGGTTGGTGGCCGACACGCTCAACCCGTCACCGCCGTAGTGCTCCACGCAGATCGGCCCGGCGAACCCGGCGGCCAGCGCGATCTCGACCGCCCGCCGGTAGTCGACGAACCCGGACTCGGCCGGGGCCGGCACGGTGAAGTAGGCGCCGGTCGCCGGGTCGTGGTCCCGGTAGTAGTTCTTGATGTGCCAGTAGTTGGTGAACGGGGCGGTCGCGAGCACGATCTGCTCCCAGTCCTCCACCGGCCGGTGCAGCCGCACCAGGTTCCCGATGTCCGGGTTGAGCCCGACGTTCGGCAGGTCGATCTCCCGCACCAGCCGGACCGCGCTCTCCGCCGTCCCGAGGTAGGTGTCCTCGTACATCTCCAGCGACACGGCCACCCCGAGCCCGGCCGCGTGCTCGCCGACCCGCCGCAGCCGCTCGACGGCGAGCCCCCAGGCCCGCTCGTCCCCGACGGGGTCGCTCGCGCCCGGCTCGGTCCAGAACCACACGGCCGCCCGCTGCCGCTCCGTGAGCTCGCGGTGCAGCCCGACCGACACCGTCCCGACGCCGAGCTCGGCCGCCGCCTCGACGGTCCTGAGCAGGTACGCCAGGTTCTCCGCGGCCCGCTCCCCGTCCGGATCGGTGACGCTGCGCCGCACCGTGGAGATCGCGGTGACACCGAGTCCCGCCTCCCTGAGCTCCCCGGCCAGCTCCCGGCGCCGCTCGGCGGTCAGGTCCCCTGGCCGCACCCAGGTGTCGGTCAGGTCCACGTGGGTGAACCCGGCGGCGGCCACCTCGTACAGGGTCCCCGCCCAGCGCGCCGCCGGCGCGTCCTGGGCCTCGGGGAACTGCAGGAGCGCGGCGCCGATCGGCCAGTCCTGCGCAGAGAAGGGCATGTGCGTCTCCGAACGTCGATGTCAGCGGGGCGCCCGTATCGTGGATCGTATAGGATCTATTCTCGTCGGTACAGTCCGCGTGCGGCCCCGCCCGCCCGATACCATCGAGCCGATATGACTCCGCAGAGCCCGCCCACCCAGCCGAAGACCTCCGTGGTCCCGCGCCGCGCCCTCCGGGACGGCGTCTACGACGCGATCCTGGAGAAGCTGCTCGACGGCTCGACGCCGCCCGGCAGCTCGCTGAACATCGACTCGCTGTCGCGGGAGTTGGGCGTCTCCCAGACGCCGGTGCGCGAGGCGCTGGTCCAGATGGAGCACACCGGCCTCGTCGCCAGGACCGCCCTCAAGGGCTACCGCGTCGCGCCGCCGCTCTCCGCCGACCAGATGACGGAGCTGATGGACGCGCGCGCCGTCGTCGAGCTCGCCGCCGTGGAGCGCGCGGCCCTCCGCGCCGCCGACCTCCTGTCGGACCTGCGCGCCGCCCACGCCCGCCACGTCCTCGCGGCCCACGAGGTCGCCCGCCTACGCAGCGGCGAGGGACCCCCGACCGGCTACGCCGACCTCCGCGAGTGCTTCACCGCGGACTGGGCCTTCCACCTGGTGATCATCCGCGCCGGGGGCAACCACTTCCTGACCCAGATGGCCGAGTCGCTGAACGCCCACGCCCACCGGCTCCGCCAGTCGGTCGACCACGGCACCTTCGACATCGACCAGGCCGTCACCGAACACGCCGCGATCCTCGCCGCGTTCGAGTCCGACGACCCCACGGCCCCGGTCGAGGCCATGCGCGCCCACCTCGCCGCCATCGACCGCCGCTCCCACGCCGAGGAGGACGGCGAGGACTGACGGGCGGTCACCGCTTCGCGGTAACTCGGCAGGCCGCACGCCCATGGGAAGCCCAGTGGATCGGCGGAGGTCAGCGACAACAGCCGCCCGTTCGCCGGGCAGGTCCTAGCCGAGCAGGCCGGCGACCAGGTCCCGCGCCCAGTCCGGGCCGGCCGGGCGGTTGATGAAGACGGCGCGGTAGTAGAGCGGGCCGAGCAGCAGGTCGGCGGTGCGATCGAGGCTGGGTGGGTCGCCGCCGCGGGCGCGTTCGCGGTCGAGGATCGCGGCGAGCTGGGTGTGCCGGTCGGCCACGCACGCGTCGCAGCCGAGGGGGCCCGTGCCGACCGCCGCGCGCATCAGTTTGAGGACGTCCGGGTCGGCCAGGTCGGTCGCGAACTGGCTGACCCACCGCTCCAGATCGCCCCGCAGCGAGCCCGTGTCCGGCACCACCACGTCGCCGCTGAACCGGCTGCTCGCGATGTCGCCCAACAGCTCGGGCACGGAGCCCCAGCGCCGGTAGACGGTCGTGGCGTGCACGCCGGCCCGGGCCGCGATGACCGGGATGGTGAGGTTCTCCGCCGCGTCCTCGGCCAGGAGCTCGGTCACGGCGCGATGCACGGCGTACCGGACCCGCGCGGACCGGCCGCCGGGCCGGGGGCGGGTGGCGCTCGTGCTGTGGTCGCTCGTCGTCACACCTCCACTATTGCATTGATCGCTGCTTTTGCTGCTACGCTCCCGGGTAAACGCAGCGATCACTGCAATATGGAGCTCGGATGCCCGACATATCCCAGCGCCCCGCGGCGCGCCCCAGGACAGGCACGGCGGCGTTCGCCGCGGTGGCCGCGATCTTCGTGCTCTTCACCGCGGCCTCGAGCGCGCCCTCGCCGCTCTACGTCGTCTACCAGGAGGCATGGGGTTTCTCCGCCGCCACGCTCACCGTCGTCTTCGCCGTCTACGTCATCGGCATGCTGGCGGCCCTGCTCGTCGTCGGCGCACTCTCCGACCACGTCGGACGCCGCCCGGTCGTCGCGGGGGCGATCGCCCTGGAGGCCGTCTCACTCGGCCTCTTCCTCGCCGCGGACCACGTCTCCGTGCTGCTCCTGGCGCGGCTGCTCCAGGGCATCGCCACCGGCGCCGCGATGACCACGCTGGGCGCCGCCCTCGTCGACCTCGACCCGCCCCACGCCCCGGGCCGGGCCGCCCAGTTGAGCAGCGTCATCCCGCTCACCGGCCTCGCCGTGGGCGCCCTCGGCACCGGTGCCCTGGTCGAGTACGCCCCGGCGCCCACCCGCCTGGTCTACGGCCTGCTGCTCGCCGGCATGGTGCTCTCGGCCGCCGTGTTGCTGTTCCTCCCCGAGACCTCGGCCCGCCGCCCGGGCGCGCTGCGCTCGCTCGCCCCGCGCCTCGGCGTGCCCCACGCCGTCCGCCCCGACCTGTACACCCTGTTGCCGATCCTGATCGCCAGCTGGGCGCTGGCCGGCCTCTACCTCTCCCTCGGCCCCTCCGTCGCCGCCGGTCTGCTCGGCCTGCGCAGCCACCTGATCGGCGGCCTCGTCGTCACGCTGCTCTGCGGCACCGGCGCCGCCGCCGCGCTGCTGCTGCGCGGCCGGTCGACCGTCCGGCTGCTGGACGCCTCGGCGGCCCTGCTCGCCTTCGGCACGGCCGTCTCCCTGACCGGGATCGAGACGGACGCCGTCTCCCTGGCCGCGGCCGGCACCGTGGTGGCCGGCGTCGGCTTCGGCGGCGCGGGCCTCGCCTGCTTCGGCACCCTGGCCCGGCTGGCCGCGCCGGCGGAACGCGGTGAACTGTTCGCCGTCGTCTTCGTCATCGCCTACCTGGCGTTCAGCCTCCCGGCCGTCGTCGCCGGCTTCGCCGCCACGTCCGCCGGACTGCACCCGACGGCGCTCGCCTACGGGCTCACCGTCGCGGCCCTCGGCGTGCTGGCCCTCGCCGCCCAGCGCCTGCGCGCCCGCCAGACCGCGCGGCAGGCCACCTGCCCGCAGGCCGCCGTGTAGCCGGGCCCGGGCGGCAAACGGGATTGCGCCCGTCGCGTCGCGCGCCCATGCTGACGAGCCGGAGGTGACGCCGATGGACAGCGTCGTGGTGGCGCTCACGGTCCGCGACCTGGCCCCCGCCGACCTGCCCTGGTGCGGCTGGTCAGGGTCCGAGCTCCACCTGGGGCACGTGGCAGGCGAATTGCGCAGGGCCGAGCTCGGCGAGGTCGACTACCTGGCGGTCTGCCCGCCCTCCGGGCTGCCGATGGCGATCGGCGGCGTCGACCACCGGGCCCGCGAGGGCTGCGGCGTGCTCTTCCAGTTGGCCGTGCACCCGGCGCTGCGCTCGTGCGGCCTCGGCACCCTGCTGGTCCGGGCCGCCGAGGCGCGGATCAGGGAACGAGGGACCGGCCGCGCGGAGTTGAGCGTGGAGGAGAACAACCCGCGGGCCCGGGCGTTGTACGAGCGGCTCGGCTACGTCGCGTACGGCAGCGAGCCCGCCGGCTGGGACGAACTCGCCCCGGACGGCTCGGTGCGGCGGTATGAGACCGTGTGCACAGTGATGCGGAAGGACCTCGCCTGACGGGCGGGAGAGGGGACACGGGGATGGCGCCGCTGCTGGAGACCACGCTGGGCGAGCAGTTGCTGCTGCTCTCCCTCGACGACGAGTCCGGGACGGGGAAGGAGTCGGAGAAGGCGGGCTGGGCGATCGCCGCGGCCTCGCTCGTGGAGCTGGCCCTGGCCGGCCGGATCGACGTGACCGACGACAAGGTCACCGTCCTCGACCCGACGCCGGTCGGCCAGCCCGTGCTCGACGCCGCGCTCGCCGGGATCGCCGGCCGGGAGAAGCCGGCCGGCACCAGGCACTGGATCGAGCGCCTGAAGAAGGAGGCCGCGGCCGGAGCGAGCGCCGGCCTGCTGGAGAAGGGGCTGGTGAGGGAGGAGCGGAAGAAGGTGCTCGGCATCTTCCCCGTCCGCCGCTACCCCGAGGCCGACGGCTCGGTGGAGGCCGCGGTGCGGGAGCGGCTCGACGCCGTCGTCCTCCGGGGCGCCACCCCGGACGAGCGCACGGCGGCGCTCGTGGCCCTGCTGCACGGCGCGAAGCTGCACCGACTGGCCTTCCCCGACGCCGACAAGCGCACCGTGGAGACCGCCATGGCGGCGATCGCCCAGGGCCAGTGGTCCGCGACGGCGGTCCGCCGCGTCGTCAAGGCCGCGGAGGACGCCATGGGCGCGATCATCGCGGTGACCATAGCGACGACCGTGGTGACCGCCACCAGTTGACGTCCCTCAGCCGCGGCCGAGCTCGTCCGGCAGCAGCGAGCCGACCCAGGCGTCGACGCGGTCGCCGCGGTGGAGGAGCCGCTTCCTGAGCGTCGCCTCCACCCGGAAGCCGACCTTCTCCGCGACCCGGCGGGAGGCGACGTTGCCGACCTCGGCGCGCCACTCGACCAGCTGGAGGCCCAGGTCGGCGAAGGCCCACCGGCAGGCCGCCGCGGGGGCGGTCGGCGCCACGCCCAGGCCCCGGGCGGCGGGGTCGACCCAGTAGCCGATCTCGGCTGTGCCGTCACCACGGAGGTGCAGTCCGACCCGGCCCAGGCGGTCGGCGGTGGCGGCGTCCTCGGCGAGGAACTCCGCGCGGCTGCCTTCGGCCCAGCCGTCCGCGGCCAGCCGGCGGACGAAGTGCTCGGCGTGCGAGCGGCGGTACGGGGCCGGCAGGTCGATGAACCGCTGGAGCGCCGGGTCGAGGGAGACCCGGTGGACCCAGTCGATGTCGGCCTCGGCGAAGGGGCGGAGCCGCAGCCGGCCGGCGTCCAGCACCACGGGCGTCATCGCCAGCCCGCCGTCGCCGCGGCGCGCTCGCGCCACAGGAGGACGCCTGGCCCTTCTGGCTCCCAGCGGTGGCAGAACCGTTCCAGCGCCTCGCACCTGGCCAGCATCGCGGCCCGCCGGTCCGGCCAGGCCGGGACGTCGCCGCCGTATGCCCGGAAGAAGTGGTCGAGGGCCCCGACCTGCTCCGGGTGGTGGGCGCGGACCAGCCACTCGCACCACGCCAGGTCCTCGACCGGCTGCCCGAGGCGGGCGAACTCCCAGTCGACCAGGGCCGTCACCTCCAACGAATCCGGGTCGAGCAGCACGTTGTTGGGCCCGAAGTCGCCGTGCACCAGCACCGTGCCGGGGCCCGCCGGGCCGAGCCCCAGGTCGTCGGTCGGGGTGTCGTGGACGCGGCGCAGCAGCCGCCCGCACGAGGCGAGGACGGCCGGCGCGTGGCCGGCGTCCAGGAGCTCCTGCCCGGGGACGCCCGGCAGGAAGCCGAGCGTGAGGGTGCCGGCCGCCGCGGCGCGGACCGGCGGCACCGGCAGCCGGCCGCGCAGGCGGGTCAGCAGCGTGCGCTCACGCTCCAGCCGCGGCGCCGCGTCCGGCCCCGCGTAGGTCTTCGCCACGACGGCACCGTCGCCGAGCGTCTGGTTGGTGTAGCCGTGCCTCAGGGGACGCATGCGTCGATCATCGACCACCGGTGAATCGGCCGACAGCGTGGGGGACGGGTCCTGAAACGACGGTGGCTTCCGGCAGGTCGTCTCGTCAGGACGCTCGCCCGCGGGGGAGCGGTCGCCGGGTGACCGAGGCCCTGGCGCGGTTCCTCGCCGACTGACGGCGGCGCGCGCCGGCGTTCGAACTGATTCCCGCCCGACTCTTGCCAGGGGCACGGCCGCCCCCTACCTTCTTCAAATATCCAATAGGATCTCGGATGTTTGCAGGAAGGCTGACGATGACGTCACCGCTGCGCAGCCGGCTGGGCGTCGTAAGCGCACCACTGGTTCTGTGTCTCGCGTCGTGTTCGGTCCTCGACACGACCCCACCCGTTCCCGACGACTGGACCCCGCGCGGTTCGGTGCCCATGGTCGTCGCCTTCGCGCCCGGCGGCGGGAGCGACCGCTCGGCGCGGGTCATCGCGCAGGGGCTCAACGAACTCGACGACGGCTTCGACGTCAACGTCGAGAACAAGGAGGGCGGCTCCGGCGCCGTCGGCTGGGCCACCTTCATGGCCGAGCGCGGCAACGGCAACACCCTGCTGGTCGCCGAGACCGCGCTCAACACCCTGCCGCTGGTCTACGACGTCCCCTTCACCTACCGGGACTTCACCCCGCTGGTGATGTTCGCCGAGGACTCCCGCGTCGTGGTGGCGCCCGCCGACTCCGAGTTCCGCGACTGCGGGGACGTGATCGAGGCCAGCGAACGCGGCCGCGTGGTGGTCGGCTCCAGCGGGCGGACCGGCGCCGACTCCCTGGTGGTCGCCGAACTCACCGAGGAGGGCGGCTCGTTCGACACCGTCCCGTACGGGTCGAGCGGCGAGGTGATGACCGGACTGCTCGGCGGACAGGTGGACTTCGCGCCGACCAGCGCCGCCTCCGTCAAGCCCTACCTGGAGAGCGGCGACCTGGTGCCGCTGTGCAGCATGACCGCCGAGCGCTACGACGACCCGGTGCTCGGCGAGGTGCCCACCGCCCGCGAGCAGGGCATCGACGCCGAGGTCACCGTCTGGCGTGGCGTGTTCGGCGCCGGCGAGATCGCCGACGTCCAACGCGACTACTGGATAGCGGAGATCCACGAGGCGATGGACTCCGACACCTACCGGGACTACCTCGCCGACGACCTGCTGCTCCCGGCCGACCGCAGCGGCGACGAGTTCGCCGCCTACCTCGCCGAGTACGACGACCGGATGCGGGAGATCTACCGATGAAGCAGGACACCCGCCCGTCCGTGGTCGTCGCCTACGCCGCGCTGGCCGCCGTCGGCGCCGCGTTCTTCGCCCTCTCCTTCGAGTACCACTGGTCCAACCCCGAGGACGGCGCCGTGGGCCCCGGCGCGCTGCCGCGCGTCGCCGGGCTGGCCCTGCTGCTGCTCGGCCTGGTGCTGGTCGGCCAGGAGCTCCGTACCGGCACCGCGCTGGAGGGCGACGGCCTGGTCGTCGAGGACGGCGACCACAGCCCCGAGGAGCGGCGGCGGATCCGCCGCAAGCTGCTGGCCGTCGTCGCGACCATGGTGGTCACCGCGCTGGCCATCCCGCTCCTCGGGCTGCTGCCCGCCCTCACCCTGATGACGCTGTTCCTGGCCGTCGTCGTGGAACGCCAGCCGCTGACCCGCTCGTTGCTGGTGGCCGGCGCCACCTACGCCACAGCCCACCTGATCTTCGTCGTCGTCCTGCGCGTCCCGCTGCCGCTCGGCGTCTTCGACCCGGCCGTCTGGAGCGCCCAGTGATCGGAAACCTCGTCACCGGCTTCGAGGCCGCCTTCACCCCGGACAACCTGCTCTGGTGCTTCGTCGGCGTGCTGCTCGGCACCGTCATCGGGATCCTCCCCGGACTCGGCTCCGCGACCGGCGTCGCCATCCTGATCCCGGTCACCCTCACCTTCCCGCCGCTCACCGCGCTGATCATGCTCGCCGGCATCTACCACGGTGCCCAGTTCGGCGCGACCATCACGGCCATCCTGATCGCCACCCCGGGCGAGGCGTCGTCCGTGATCTCCACGCTCGACGGCTACCAGATGGCCCGCAAGGGCCGGGCCGGCCCCGCGCTCGCCATCTCGGCGATCGGCGCGTTCGTCGCCGCCATGGTCTCGCTGTTCGCGCTGATGGCGGTCGCCCCATTCTTCGCCGAGGCAGCGCTCACCTTCGGGCCGCGCGAGATGCTGGCCGTGATGATCCTCGGCCTGTGCACCATCGTGGTGTTCTCCGGACGCAACCTGGCGCTCGGCATGGCCATCGGCCTGCTCGGCGTGCTGATCGGCTGCGTCGGCGTGGACGTCGGCAGCGGCACCGCCCGCTACACCTTCGGCGAGATCGACCTCTACGGCGGGGTGCCGTTCGTCGAGGTCATGATCGGCCTCTTCGCCATCGGCGAGCTGCTCAACCAGCTGCACCTCGGCATGGCCCCGCCCATCAAGGCCAGGTTCCGCGAACTGATGCTGACCCGCGAGGACCTGAGGCGGTCGGCCGCGCCGGTCGCCCGGGGCACCGTCGTCGGCTTCCTGCTCGGCTGCCTGCCGGGCGCCGGCACCACCCTCGCCTCGTTCATGGCCTACGGCACCGAGAAGAAGTTCTCCCGCAACCGCAAGGAGCTCGGCAAGGGCGCCATCGAGGGCGTGGTCGCGCCCGACGCGGCGACCAACGCCGCCTCCAACGCCAACTTCATCCCCACCCTGGTGCTCGGCGTGCCGGGCGGCGCCACCACCGCCGTGCTGCTCGGCGCCTTCCTCGTCTACGGCATCCAGCCGGGACCACAGCTCTTCGACAGCCAGCCGGAACTGGTCTGGGGGCTGCTGGTCTCGTTCTTCCTCGGCAACCTGATGCTGCTGCTCCTCAACCTGCCGCTCGCGCCCGTCTTCGCCCAACTGCTGCGCATCCGCTACGCCTTCCTCTACCCGCTGATCATCGTCACCAGCGTGCTCGGCGCCTACTCGGTGAAGAGCAGCATGTTCAGCGTCTGGGTGGTGCTGCTCTTCGGACTCGTCGGCTACGCCATGAAGCGCCTCAACTTCCCCATGGCGCCTCTGGTGTTGGGCCTGGTGATCGGCCCGCTGTTCGAGAAGGCGCTGGTGCAGACCTCCGCCCTGGGCGGCGACGACGGCCTCTTCCTGCTGCGCAGCCCGGTCGCCGTCACCATCCTGACGCTCGCCCTGCTGCTGGTCGCGGGCCCCGCGCTCGGTCGCGTGCTGCGCCGCCGCGTGACGGCCCGCGCGGCCAACTGACCCCCGACGCCACGAAAGGCACCGCATGACCACCGCCCCGCCCCGCCCCCGCGTCGCCATCACCCTCGGAGACCCGGCCGGCATCGGACCCGAACTCGTCGCCCGGCTGCTCGCCGACCCCGAGACCACGGCCGCCGCCGACCTGTTGCTGATCTCCGACCCGGCCGAACTCACCCTCGCCGAGGCCGACTCGGGCCTCACCGTCGACTACACCACCACGCCCACCGAGGGCCGCCCGCTGCTGGTGGACAACGGGGCACGGCGGCCCGCCGAGCCCTTCGAGCGGCGCCGGGCCACCGAGGCCGGCGGGCGGTGGGCGATGGACAACCTGCGGGTGGCGCTCGACCTGGCCGCCAAGGGCGAGGTCGACGCCATCCTGTTCGCCCCGCTCAACAAGTCCTCGCTGCACCTGGCCGGGCTCGCCGAGAGCGACGAGCTGCGCTGGTTCGAAGTCGTCCTCGGCGTCGAGGGCTTCACCTCGGAGCTCAACGTGCTGCCGGGCCTGTGGACCTCCCGCGTCACCTCGCACATCTCCATCGCCGAGGTGGACGCCGGCATCACCCGCGAGCGGGTGGCGGCGGCCGGCCGGCTGCTGGACGGCGTGCTGCGCGGCGGCGCCGGCATCGCGGCCCCGCGCATCGGGGTCTGCGCGCTCAACCCGCACGCGGGGGAGAGCGGCCGCTTCGGCCGGCACGAGATCGACATCATCGCGCCGGCCGTCGAGGACCTGCGCGCCGAGGGGATCGACGCCACCGGGCCCTTCCCCTCCGACACCATCTTCCTGCGGGCCCGCGCCGGCGACTTCGACGGGGTGTTGACCATGTACCACGACCAGGGGCAGATCGCGATGAAGCTGATGGGCTTCGACGGCGGCGTCACCATCGCCGGCGGCCTGCCCATCCCCATCTGCACCCCGGCCCACGGCACCGCCTTCGACCTGGTCGGCAGGCGCGCCGCCACCATGGGCTCGATGAACAACGCGTTCCGCCTGGCCACCAGGCTCGGCGCCGCGGCGGCCGGGAGGTAGGCGGTACCCGGGCAGGTCGGGCGGACACCGCGTGGCCGGCCCGCACGGCGCCGTCCGTCCCGGCACGTTCGGCGGAGCGCTAACGCTGGGAGGTGCCCCCATTCGCTCCGCTCAAGGCGGAGGGTCGCCCTCACAGCGGGTTGTTCGGGCGATTCGACAGCTCTGCTTCCCAGGTCCGTCCCGCGTCGCTGTCGCTGTCGCCCGCGAACCGGGCGAGCGGACCCACCCGTGGCGGGGCCCAACGGCGCTGGCACGGCCACCACCGCACGGTGTGTGACCGAGGTAACCCCTTAATCAAACGGGAGTTCCTTCCTTTGCCCCGCACGTCGGAGATGATGGCACGATGCAGCGTTCTGGCTCCTCCCTCTCTGCTCCCCTCCCCGGTACGCCTCGCGCGATCGCCGACGATTACGTGGACCGGCTCGTCGAGCTCAACCCCGTGGCCGGCACCCTGTTCGGTGCCAACCCCGGTGCGGACGATTTTCCCGACTACTCCCCGGACGGCCACGCCGCGCTCGCCGCCGTCGAACGCGCCACCCTCGCCCGGCTGGACGCGGTGGGCGACCCCGGCGACGTGGACGAGCGGCGCGCGGCCCGGCTGCTGCGGGAACGGCTCGGCGCCTCGCTCGCCCTGGAGGAGGCGGGGGAGAACCTGCGGCAGGTCGACAACCAGTTCTCCCCGGTGCATCAGCAGCGTTTCGCCTTTCTGTTGATGCCCACCGCCACCGACGAGGACTGGGCGGTGGTCGGCCGCCGGCTCCGTAACGTCCCGGCCGCGCTGCGGGGTTACGCCGATTCGCTGCGGGCCGGCGCGGCACGCGGCCTGAACGCCGCCCCGCGCCAGGTGGAGACCGTCGTCGAGCAGCTGGACGCCTGGCTGGAGTCCGACTGGTACCGCACCTTCGCGGCCGGCGGCCCCGAGGCGCAGCGCGCCGAGCTGGCCGCCTCGGCCGACGCGGCGACCGCCGGTCTTGCGGAGCTACGCGCGTATCTGAGCGAGGGTTACCTGCCCGCCGTCGCCGGTACCCCGGACGCGGTAGGCCGTGAGCGCTATCTGCTGTCGGCGCGCCACTGGACCGGCTCGGACCTGGATCTGGAGGACGCGTACGCGTACGGCTGGGAGGAGTTCCACCGGCTGGAGCGCGAGATGCGCGCGGTCGCGGCGGAGATCCTGCCGGGCGAGTCGACGTTCGCCGCGATGCAGCACCTGGAGAAGAAGGGCCAGGCGATCGACGGCGAGGAGGAGATGCGGGTCTGGCTCCAGGAGCTGATGGAGCGGGCGATCAGCGATCTGGACGGTACGCACTTCGATCTGGCGGATCCGATCAAGCGGGTGGAGGCCAGGATCGCCCCACCCGGCAGCGCGGCGGGCCCGTACTACACCGGCCCCTCGCTGGACTTCGCGCGCCCGGGCCGCACCTGGCTGCCGACGCTGGGCAAGACCAGGTTCCCGGTGTGGAACCTGGTCTCCGCCTGGTACCACGAGGGTGTCCCCGGGCACCATCTCCAGCTGGCGCAGTGGGTGCTGGTGCAGGAACGGCTCTCACGCTTCCAGGTGAGCGTGGGCTCGGTGAGCGCGGCGACCGAGGGCTGGGCGCTGTACGCCGAGCGGCTGATGGACGAGCTGGGGTATCTGACGGACCCGGCGCACCGGCTCGGCTATCTGTCGGCCCAGATGCTGCGCGCGGTGCGGGTGATCATCGACATCGGCATGCACCTGGGGCTGAAGGTCCCGGCCGGTGAGAGCTACCACCCGGGCGAGGTGTGGACGCCGGAGCTGGCCACCGAGTTCCTCATGACCCACACCGGGACGGAGCCGGAGTACACGCGCTCGGAGCTGACCCGCTACCTGGGCATGCCGGGCCAGGCCATCAGCTACAAGCTCGGCGAGCGCGCCTGGCTGGCTGGCCGCGAGGCGGCGCGTGCGGCGGGTGGCGCCGGCTTCGACCTGAAGGCCTGGCACATGGCGGCGCTGTCGCTGGGCTCGCTGGGTCTGGACGATCTGGCGGACGAACTCGCCGCGCTGTGACGGTGCGATGACTGATCCCCTGCCCAAGCGGGCCCGGTGCGGGTCCGCTTGAGCAGGCGTGGCGCTGCCCGGACTCCAACGGAGTCGGGAACGTCTACACCCTGGTCTGCAACACCGGCCGGCCCAGGACAAGACCATCCCATGTCATCGGTGACGGGCTACGCGTCGAGATCGTCGGCGAGCTCCTGGAGCAGCCGCCGCTTGGGCCGGGCGCCGACCAGCGAGCGCACCGGCTCGCCGGCGCGGAACAGCATCAGCGTCGGCATGGACATCACCTGGTAGGCCGCGGCGGTGGCCGGGTTGTGGTCCACGTCCACCGAGACCACCCGCAGCCGGTGCGCCTCCTCCCGCGCCACCTCGTCGAGCACCGGCGCGATCATGCGGCACGGCGGGCACCAATCGGCCGTGAAATCCACCAGCACCGGCACGTCGGAGCCCAGCACCTCCGCTTCGAACGTCGCGTCGGTGACCTCGGTCACGCTCGTCGTGGCAGTCATCGTCCGTCCTCCGGGGCGTCGTCGATCAGTTCGTCGATCAGTTCGCAGCGCGGCGGCGGGCCGCCCGGCAGCCGGGCGCCGGCCGCCAGCTCGGCGGCGGCCAGCCGGGCGCCGAGCGTGGCCCGCACCTCGGTGAGCCGCGCGACGAAGGCGTCGAGCTCGGCCAGCTTGCGCCGGTAGACCTCGAGCGAGGCCGGGCACACGTCCCCGGCCGGCTCCCCGGACCGCAGGCAGTCGACGAACGGCCTGGTCTCCTCCAGGTCGAAACCGAAGTCCCGCAGGGTCTGGATCTGCCGCAGCTGCCGCAGGTCGTCCTCGTCGTAGTCGCGGTAGCCGTTACCCGCCCGCCGGGACCGCAGCAGCCCCCGCGACTCGTAGTAGCGCAGGGTCCGGGTCGTCGTCCCCGCGCGCTTCGCCAGCTCACCGATGCGCATGGCTCCGAACGTAAACCTTTACGTCGACGTTCAGGCAAGCGGCGATGCTTGCGGCGCCACCGTGACGCCCCGATGAGCAGCCCAGGCTTCGGCTGCCTCGGCCAGTGCCCTCAACCACGTTTCCTCGGGCCGGCGCAGCGCGAACGCCCAAGCCTCGCAGCGGGCTGCCCAGACTCCGCGACCGCGGAGAGCGCTTCCCCCCTACCGGACGGGCTCGACCGTGACGCCTCGGTGTCGGGCCCACGCCTCGGCCGCTTCGGCGAACGTCCGCCGGCCTTGTCTGTCCGGTCTGCGGTCTGCCATCTCCCGCCACATGCGCACCGTGGCGCCGGCGAAGGCATCGATTCCCTCCGGGTTCGCCTCCCGCCACGCCGCGCAGCCGGCCCCCCACGACTCCGCGGCCACGGGGCTGAGTCCGGCAGCCACCAGCTGAACGACGATCTGTGCCGGATCGATGAACCCGGCCCCCCGGGTGGGCCACCCCCAGTCCACCACCCAGGCCCGGCACGCGCCAATGATCAGGTTCTCCTGATGGAGGTCGGCGTGCAGGAGCGCATCCCCACGGAGGAGTTCGGCCTCCGACTGGTCGGAGAGAAAGCGGTCCCACCGGGTCTCGGTCCAGTCTCGCGCGGCCTGTGGGGGCCTTACCGCCCCGATCTCGTCCACGAGTTCGCGGACCACGGGCAGATCCGCCGAGCCGGGCGAGAAGTCCGCCGGCCGCCCGTCCAGCACCTCGAAACCGAGGGCGATCCATTCCCCGTCCTCCGCGTCCCAGAGCAGCCGGGCGGACAACGGCCCCGCGAGTGGCGTGACCAGCTTCTCGCGCAGGAGGGATTCCCGCCGCCAGCCGTGGTTCGGCTCCGCCTTGACGAAGACCGGCCCTTTCTCGCATTCCAGGACCGCCGTGAGGCCCGGCTCCTTTTCGTCCCCGATGGGCCGGAACTCGTTCACGTGCCCGGTGTAGGGATGAATCAACGATTCGACCCCGGGGGGCATACCGTCTGTCATGAGATCTCTCACCGGAAAGGGCCGCATGGATCACTGGGATAACCGGGCCTGCATTCCCCCTGATCAGGCGGACAGGGAACGGGGAAATCCCCCTTTGGGGCGCAGGGCGTCTGGGCAGGGTAGCAGGGCGTCTGATCGGGATAGCAGCGCTGATCCGGAGCACACTCCTCGGGCCGAACCGCCCTGCCGATCCTGGCGGTGGCATCGGTCATGAGTGCGCCGTCGAGGAGGCTCGCCAACGGGGTGGCCCTGACGTTTCCCACCGGCATCCAGTTGGAGAAGACGCACGGAGAGACCTCACCGTCCGGCCCGATGGCGGCCCTGCCGTCCCCGCATCGACCGCAGAGGCCGCTCGGGTCGGGCGTGCGTTCCGAGGCCCCACGCCCGAAGGGACGGACGCTATCCACCCCGATCGTCGTCACGCCGACGCCCTGTAGCTCCGACCGTGCCTCGTCCACGCGCTGGGCCTCGTCGGCCGCGACGATGCCAACCCGCAGTCGGACGCCCAGGCGGACGGCCTTCTCGATGTTCGCGCGGGTCCGCGCATGGCTCGGGCGCCGCGTCATGGCGTTGTGCTCGACTGCCTGGTCGGAGTAGTACGAGGTCGCCAGCGAGACGCCGGGACGTTGGAGCAGGCGCCACCACGCGTCGGTGACGTGCACGAGATTGCTGTAGACCTCGACCGCCAGGCGGATGTTCAGCGCGCGGTCCACCAGTTCGGCCGCGTGCGGGTGCATGGTCGGTTCCCCGCCGATGAGTTGGACGTGTCGCACGCCGCAGGCGGCGGCCTGGTCCAGCACGTCGATCCAGTCCTCGCGGCTCATGGTGCCGTGGGTGCCGTCCGGCCCCGAGGCGTTGTAGCAGTGCACGCAGCTCAGCTGGCACTTCCGCGTCAGGTCCAGCCAGAGAAAGCGCGTCATCGCGACACCTCCCGCAGCCGGCAGGCGAACCAGACGATCTTGCCGACGCGCGGGTGAGTGGCCTCCCACCCGAACCGGTCGGCCATCTCGCGCAACAGCCACAGCCCCCGACCGGAGTCGGCATCCCACTCCGGCCTGCCGATGACCGGAATTTCCGACGACCGGTCGAAGACCTGAACCACGGCCTCGCCGCCGATGCGAACGATCCGCAGATAGCACTGCCGACACTCCACGTGCCGGATGACGTTCGACAGCAACTCCGAGACCCCGAGCCGCGCCACCTCGACGGCCGCCGGCGAGGCGTCCCAGCCACGGAACACGTCGGCCACGGCCCGCCGCCACAGCTCTATCTCCTGGGCACGGGCGACCAGCGACCATCCGTACACGTGCTGTTCCCTGGCGACTCCTGCGGCGGCCTGCATGGCACCTCCGAGGCTCTGGTGTGACGACGGCTTCCTGTGCCAGTGAACGACTGGCCGCTACGGAATGTCAGGAACAAACGACGCTTCGCGCAGGACGTCGGACCGGAAAATTCCGCCGCGCGCGGTTCGGCCGTCAGGGGTTCTGCGACTACCTTGAGTGCGTGGCCGGTAACAGCACCCTCAAAGCGCGTATGGCGGAAGCTGGCTTCACGCAGACAGAGCTGGCCGAGGCGGTGAACGCCATCCTGCAGGCGGACGGGCATGCGGGGACGGTCGGTGATCGCACCGTGCGTAATTGGCTGACGGGCAGGACGCGCTGGCCGCACCGCAGGCAACGGGTCGCGTTGGAGGCAGTATTCAATTGCCCAATTACCGAGTTGGGCTTCGCTCCCAGACGCGATGTCTCGCGCCCGGTTCCCTCGGAGGCATCCGTGCTTCGCCGCCGCTTCATCAGCACATCCGCTCACATGGCCATGGCTCACGCCGCCGGTGCAGCCCAATCCGCCCGCCCGCGCGTGGGCTCAGCTGACGTCCAGCGGCTGTTGTCCAAGTTCGCTGTCATCGTTGCCAGCGATCACCGCTACGGCGGAAGGTTGACCATCGAAGCCCAGGCTGCGGCTCTGGCCGGAGAAGCTCTCACACTTCAGGAACGCGGCAGCGCGAGCCAGCGCGTTCGCGCGGCGCTATATGCCTGCGCGGCGTCCTTCACGTCGAGCGCCATGTGGGCCGCGATCGACGGGCGGCGCTTCGAGGCGGCGCAACGGCACTTCGCTCGCGCCGTGAGCCTCGCGGCCATGTCGGGCGAGCCGACGATCCAGTTCCGCATCTGGTCTCACGCTGGAAGTCTCTACCGTCATCTTGGCCGCCCCGCAGACGCGTTGGCAGCGAACGACGTGGCCCGTCGCGCCACTCTCACGCGGCGAGATCCCATGTTCGCCTCGCTGGGACACGCCCGGCACGCGGCCATTCATGGGCTGAGAGGCGACTCCCGGGCCGTGCGGCAGCTTCTGGGCAACGCCCAGGACGCTCTGCAACGGGCTGAACCTGGCGAGTCCCGCCCGGTCTGGATGAACGCCTTCTATGACCAGGCCGAGTTGGAAAGCCTCGCGGTGGCAGCGTATTTGGCGTTGGGAAGATATGAAGACGCCGAAGCACACGCTCATCGCAGCCTGGCCCTCTTGAAGCCGGCGATGCAGCGTTCGCGGGCCATCACCACAGCACGTCTCGCGCAGGCGCAACTCGGGCAAGGCGAGGTCGAGCGGGCCGTAGCAACCGCCATGTCCATCCCCGACGAGCCATCGGGCCAGCATCCCCGAATCACCAGCATGCTCGGCGAGTTCGACACGCGTCTGCGCGTGGCCGCTCCCTCAAGCCAGGCTGCCCGTACCTGGAACCAGTACTTCCGAGAGACGTGAAGGGAATCATGGTGGCCACCGCTGTTGAACTTCGTCGTACTTCCGAGATCGACGCCGTCTGGACCATCCTCATCGAGGTGTATGCCGAGGTTCGAGCCGACAAACTCCATTTGCCGCACTACTCCGTGGAGCGATTCGGCGAACGGCTTGCGCGGCATGCCTCCGAGCCGGGGTGGGAAGTGGTGATCGCGTTCGACGGCGACGAACCAGTCGGGTACGCCTACGGCAATGCCATCGAGCCAGACGACCGTTGGTGGCAACGAATGACGACTCCGTTGCCGGCAGGCTGCGCAGACAAGCCAACGATGGCGCTCAAGGAGATCATGCTGCGGGCTCCCTGGCGTGGGCTGGGCATCGCTCGGCGCATTCATGACGCGCTCCTCGCGGCCAGGCCGGAGGAACAGGTCACGCTCCTGGTCAATCCCCTGGCGGGGAACGGCAAGGTCAAGGCCCTGTACGAGTCGTGGGGGTACACCGAGATCAGTTCCCAGCAACCCTCCCCGGACGGGCCCGTCCTCACGGCCATGGTGCGGCCGACGCGGGCCACGGCCCCGCGCTGAACAGACAAGGACGGCAGCGGAAAGCGCCAAAGCCGGTGAGTGAGGTGCGGGATAGGCTCCGCTGCCTATTGTCGAGCTGACCAGGAGAGGCATGCCCACCATTGCCGTGACCGGCCACATGGATCTCACGGAGGCCACCGAGCGGCTGGTGCGGGCCGAGATGCGGAGGTTGCTCGTGCGGCACGACGTCACCGAGCTGGTGGGGGTCTCCTGCCTCGCCGCCGGGGCGGACACGCTCTTCGCCGAGGCGGTGTTGGAGGCTGGCGGCCGCCTCGTCCTGGTGATTCCCGCGCGTGACTACCGGGCGCGGAAGGTGGCGCCGGAGCATGCCGCCACGTTCGACCGGCTGGTGGCGGCGGCCGGCGAGGTGGTCACCATGCCGTGGGAGCGGGCCGGTGGCGAGGCGTACACGGCGGCGGGGAAGGAGTTGCTGCGGCGCGCCGACCGGCTGGTCGCCGTGTGGAACGGCGCACCGCCGAGCGGGAAGGGCGGGACCGCCGACGTGGTCGCGGAGGCGCGTGCGGCCGGCATCCCGGTGGACGTGGTGTGGCCGGCGGGCGCGGCGCGGCGCGGCTGAGCGGAGGAGGCGGCACGCGATCCGCGTAGCGGCCCCGCGCCGGTCATGAAACTTTACGTCGACATGGCGGCAAACCGCAGGGGACCGTGACGCAGACTGGGGTCATGGACCTGCAGATCACCGCCACCGACCCCGAGCACCCGATCACGCTTCTCGACCTGCCGTGGGACGTGCCGCTGACCGACTGGCCCGAGAAGCACCTGGTCTCGCTGCCCCGCGGCATCTCCCGGCACGTGGTGCGGTTCGCCAGGGCCGGCGGCGAGGTCGTCGCCGTCAAGGAGGTCGGCGAGTGGGCCGCGGTCCGCGAGTACGGGCTGCTGCGCGACCTGGGCCGGCTCGACGTGCCGGCGGTCGACCCGGTGGCCGTCGTCACCGGCCGGTACGACGCGCATGGCGAGCCGCTCGAACCCGTCCTGATCACCCGGCAGCTGAAGGGCTCGCTGCCCTACCGGTCGATGTTCGAGACCACCATGCGCCCCACCACCATCAAGCGCCTGCTCGACGCGCTCGCCGTACTGCTGGTCCGGCTGCACCTCAACGGCTTCGCCTGGGGCGACTGCTCGCTCTCCAACACCCTGTTCCGCCGGGACGCCGGCGCCTACGCGGCCTACCTGGTCGACGCCGAGACCGGCCAGATCCAGCCCACCCTCTCCAGGGGACAGCGCGAGTACGACCTGGAGGTGGCCCGGGTCAACATCGCCGGCGAGCTGATGGACCTGGAGGCGGGCGGCTCGCTGCACCCGTCCGTCGACCCCGTCCCCTTCGGCGACGAGATCTGTGAGCGCTACGGCGAGCTGTGGCACGAGCTCACCCGCACCTCCGTCTACCCCAAGGACAAGCGCCACTACATCGACCGGCGGATAAGGCGACTCAACGACCTGGGCTTCGACGTCGCCGAGATGCAGATCAAGCGCTCGCCCGACGGGGACGCCGTCACCTTCTGGCCCAAGGTCGTGGACGCCGGCCACCACCAGCGCCAGCTGCTCCGCCTCACCGGCCTGGACGCCGAGGAGAACCAGGCCCGCAGCCTGCTGCGCGACCTGGAGACCTGGATGGTCACGCAGGACGACTACGCGCCAGGCGACCCGCTCGGCGCCCGCCCCGAGGTGCTGGCCCACCGCTGGGTGCGCGACGTCTTCCGGCCCATCGTCCGGGCCGTGCCGCGCGAGCTGCGGGAGAGCGTGGACACCGCGCAGATCTACCACGAGCTGCTCGAACACCGGCTGCTGCTCTCCGAGCGGCGCCGCGAGGACGTCTCCATGGAGGAGGCCGCCCTCGACTACGTGGCCCGTCGTGGCGAACGCGGCCCCGACGACGAGGGCGCGGTTGTCTTCCCGGCCTGACCCGGCCGTCTCCTCCCGGCCACCACCCGGATCACCGAAGGACACGTCGCGGCGCCATGCTCGTCGCGTGCTCCGACGGATCCTCTGTCTGCTGCCGATCGTCGCCGTGGCCGTCTGGCTCTACCACAACAGGACGCACCTGGGCTCCGGCGTCCGGCAGGCGCTCGACGGGAACGGGTACTGGATGCTGGCCGCCGTGGCCAGCACGCTGCTCGGCTGGGTCGCCGTCTCCTTCGCCCGGCAGGGCACGGTGCTGGAACGCCTGCCCGCCGGCCGGCTGCTGGTCACCCAGTTCGCCGCCGGCGCCGCCAACCACCTGCTGCCCTCCGGGATCGGCGCCGGCGCCGTCAACATCCGCTTCATGGCCCGCTGCGGCCTGCCGCCGGCCCGCTACTCGGCCGCGCTCGCCCTCTACTACCTCGCCGAGGGCGTCGCCCGCGGGACGCTGCTGCTCGCCTTCCCCGAGGCGCTGCGGCTCGAGACGCTGCTGCCCGAGGAGATCGGCCTGTCGCTCGCCGCCACCCTGGCGGTCGCCGCGCTGCTCGGGGTGGCCGTGGCGCTGGCCTGCGTGGGCCGGATCCGCCGGGCCGTGGCCACCTTCGTCCGCACCGCGCTCACCGACGTCCGCTCGCTGCACGCCAGGCCGTCCCGGGCGCTGGCACTGTGGGGCGGCTCCTTCGCCTTCCCGATGCTGCAGGCCGCCGGACTCGTGACCGTGGCCCTCGCGCTCGGCCTGACCCTGCCGGTCGGCCACCTGGTGCTCGCCTACCTGGCCGCCTCCGTGGTGGCGGCCGCCGTGCCCTCGCCCGGCGGCATCGGCTCGGTCGACGCGGCGCTGGTCGTCGCCCTGGTGGCCACCGGCGCCACCGCGGGCGCCGCCACCGCGACCGTGCTGGTCTTCCGGGTGATCACCGTCTGGCTCCCCCTGCTGCCCGGCGCGCTGGTCCTGGCCGGCCTGGTCCGGTGGAAGGTGGTGTGAAGCGGCCGCCCCGCCGTCCGCGGTGGGCGGTGCCGCCGCCAGGCGGCTACTGGCCGACCAGGCCCGGCTCCAGCACCTTGGTGTAGAGCACCGCGCCGCCCAGCTCGCGCAGCCTGACGGTCAACTCGCCGCTGTCGCCGTCGATCGCCACCTCGCCGTAGAACTGGTAGCCCTCGGCCGGCGACACGTTGCCGCGCTCCGGCGCCTTGACGAACACCCGCTCCGGGCCGAAGGTGCCGTCCAGCGCGCTGGCCGGGAAGGCCCCCGCGTTGATCGGCCCGGTCACGAACTCCCAGAACGGCTCGAAGTCGCCGAACGCCGCCCTGGACGGCTGGTAGTGCTGGGCCGAGGTGTGGTGCACGTCGGCCGTCAGCCAGACGGTGCCGGTGATCCGGCGGTGCTTCACGAAGCGCAGCAGCTCGGCGATCTGCAGCTCACGGCCGAGGGGCGCGCCCGGGTCGGCGTTGGCGATCGCCTCGATGTCGGTGGCGCCGTCCGGCACCACCAGGCCGATCGGCATGTCGGCCGCGATCACCTTCCACACCGCCCGGGAGCGGGACAGCTCGGTCTTGAGCCAGCGCAGCTGCTCGGCGCCGAGGATGCCCTGCTCGTTCTCCTGCTCCCGGCCCGGGGAGTTGGCGTCCCGGTGGGTGCGCATGTCGAGCACGAACACGTCGAGCAGCGGCCCGTAGCGCACCACCCGGTGCACCCGCCCGTCACGGGTGGGGCTCAGCGTGGGGATGGGGAAGTACTCGGCGAACGCGCGCCGCGCCCTGGCGGCCAGCACGTCGACGGACTTCTCGGTGTAGCGGGCGTCGGTCAGGATCTCGCCCGGGTACCAGTTGTTGGTGACCTCGTGGTCGTCCCACTGCACGATGGCCGGCACCTGGGCGTTGAAGCGCCGCAGGTTGGCGTCCTGGAGGTTGTAGCGGAAGTTGCCCCGGTACTCGGCGAGGGTCTCGGCGACCTTCGCCTTCTCGGGGGTGGTGACGTTGCGCCACACCCGGCCGTCAGGCAGGGGCACGCTGTCGGTGAGCGGCCCGTCCGCGTAGACGGTGTCGCCGCTGAAGAGGAAGAAGTCGGGGTCGAGGCGGCGCATCTCCTCGAAGAGCAGGTAGCCGCCGAGCTCCTGGTTGATGCCCCAGCCCTGGCCGGCGAGGTCGCCCGACCACACGAAGCTCACCCCGGCGCGGCGGCGGGCCGGCGCGGTGCGGAAGGTGCCGGTCACCGGCTCGCCGACCCGGCGCGGGTCGTCGGGGTCGGCGAGCAGCACCCGGTAGTGCACCTGCTCGCCGGCCGGCAGGCCGTGCAGCGGCGTGGTGCCGGTGAAGTCGGTGCCCGGGCCGAGCAGCGGGCCGCGCCAGCGCTCGACCCGCCGGAACGAGTCGGTGGCCGAGGTCTCCACGACCATCCGGGCCGGCCGGTCGGAGCGCGCCCAGACCAGACCGGACGAGCTGGTGACGTCCCCGACCTGGACGCCCCAGTCGGCGCCGGGCCGGCCGGAGAGCGCCAGCGCGGGCGCGGTGCCGGCGAGGGCGGGCAGGGCGAGCCCGGCCGAGGCGGCGAGGCCGCCGCGCAGCACGTTTCTCCTGGACGGTCGCATCGAGGGCAACTCCGGCATCCGCTCTCTCCTGTCGCTCACGCGTTCTCCGACAGTCGGCAGCATGGTCCGGAGACCGCCCGCGGCCGAGGCACACGGGCGGAAATCTCGGCGAACAGCAGCCCAACGCACCAGTCCGTCAGTTACCAGCCCGTCAGTAGAGGACGGGCCAGCCGCTGCTCCAGTTGATGAGGTTGACGCCGAGCTTGGGCGCGCCGTTGTCCTGGCCGTCGTAGTAGTGGTAGACGAGCAGGTCGCCGTCGACGTCGTTCATCACCGACTGGCCGCCGGGGCCGACGTACCGGCCCTGCGTCTCCCGCACCAGGGTGCCGCCGCCGTTCATCAGGTTGACGCCGTTGCGGTCGACGAACGGGCCGTTGGGGCTGGTGGAGCGGCCCACCTTGATGTGGTAGGTGCTGCTGGTGCCGGCGCAGCAGGTGCCGTAGGAGTTGAACAGGTAGTAGTAGCCGTTGCGCTTGACCAGCGACGGGCCCTCGATGCCGCCGCCCTGTGAGGCCAGGCTGTAGACGGTGCGGTTGGTGGCGTGCCGCAGGCCGGTGGCGGGGTTGAGCTGGATCTGCTTGATCCCGGTCCACCAGGAGCCGAACGTCAGCCACCAGGTGCCGTTGTCGTCGACCAGCAGGTTGGGGTCGATGGCGTTGTGGTTGGAGCTGGAGGTGGTCGAGTAGACGATGCCGCGGTCGGTGAAGCTGCCGGGACGGCCGGTGGTGGAGGTGGCCAGGCCGATCGCCGAGTGGTTGGAGCCGAAGCTGGAGACCGCGTAGTACAGCCAGTAGGTGCCGTTGTGGTAGGAGATGTCGGGGGCCCAGGGGCTCTGCTCGGGCGAGTAGGTCGACCACCAGGACAGTGGCGAGGCGAACGCCGAGCCGGCGTTGGCGAACGCGATCCGGTCCGACGAGGTGCGGGCGTCCAGGCGGTTGTTGGAGCCGTAGAGCACGTAGCCGGAACTGGTCCTGATCATCGAGGGGTCGTGGATGCCGGTCGCGCCCGTCACCAGTCCGGGGTTGGGGTAGGCGACGGCGCTGCCGGGCGTCAGCAGCAGCATGGCGGCGGCGGCCAGGGCCGCCGCCATGACGCGGGACAACAGGCGGTGCACAGGGCTCACGGTGGCACTCCTCACCGGTGGGGGTAGCTCTCACCGCTGAAGTGGTCGCGGCACCGCCGAAGGTTGCCGGCCGCCCGCCGCCGTCAGGCGAGTTCGACGCCCGGGCGGCCGTTCTCCACCCGCAGGCCGGCCAGCGTGCTCGCGGTGGCCGTCGGCTGGCGGACGGTGTCCACGATCCGTACCCGGGCGTCGACGCCGTCCCGGTCGATGTCGAAAAGGTGGTAGCCGCGGTGCGCGTCGAGCAGCTTCCAATGCGGGTTGTCGGGCCTGCGCGGGTCCCACTCGGCGCGGAACGCGGCCTGGTCCTGGTCGCCGTTGGAACTGATCGAGGTGCCCACGAACTCGGCCCCGACCACCTGGGAGTTCGGCTCGGCGAAGTCCCGCCTGAGGTCGCTGACCATGGTCAGGTGGCGGTCGCCGGAGAGCACCACCGGGTTGCGGAAGGCGGCGAACTCGGCGAGCAGTTCGTTCCTCTCCACCTGGTAGCCGTCCCAGGCGTCGTAGAACCACTGCTTGCCCTCGCCGACCAGCAGGTCGGTCTCGGCCATCATGATCTGCGAGCCGACGAGGTTCCAGCGGGCGGGGGAGCGCCGCATCCCGTCCAGCAGCCAGCGCTTCTGCTCGGCGCCGAGCATCGTCAACAGCGGGCTGCGGGCGCCCTCCTGGCTGGTCGCCTGGTCGCTGCGGTACTGCCGCGTGTCGAGCACCTGGAGCCGGGCGAGCCGCCCGAAGTCCAGCCGGCGGTGCGCCCTGATGTGCGGGCCCGAGGGCACCGCGGTGGCGCGCACCGGCATGTGCTCGTAGAACGCCTGGTAGGCGGCGGTCAGTCGGGCGACGAACGCGTCGTGCGGCTGCCGGTCGGGGTCCTGCGGTATCTCGCCGGCGAAGTCGTTGTCCACCTCGTGGTCGTCGAAGGTGACGATCCACGGCGCCTCGGCGTGCATCCGCGCCAGGTCCGGGTCCGTGCGGTACTGGGCGTACCGGTTCCGGTACTGGACCAGCGAGTACGGCTCCCCGGTGCCCTCGTGGCGGCGGACGGCGGTGGCCGAGGGGCCGCTCTCGTAGATGTAGTCGCCGACGAACAGCACCGCGTCCACATCCTGCGCGGCCATGTCCGCGTAGGGCGTGAACCAGCCGTGCTGCCAGTTCTGGCAGGAGGCGAGCGCGAGCCGCAGCCGGCCGCCCTCGGCGTGCGCCGGGGGCGCGGTCCTGGTGCGCCCGACGGGGGAGAGCTGGTTCCCGACCCGGAAGCGGTACCAGTGGTCGCGGTGCGGGCGCAGGCCCCGGACGTCGACGTGCACGCTGTGCCCCAGCGAGGGCTCGGCCCGCGCGGTGCCCTGCCCGACGATCCGCCGGAAGCGGGAGTCCTCCGCGATCTGCCAGCCGACGGACACCGCCTGGTCCGGCATGCCGCCGCCGTTCAGCGGGTCGGGTGCCAGCCGGGTCCACAGCACCACGCCGTCAGGGAGCGGGTCGCCGGAGGCCACGCCGAGCGTGAACGCCCCGTCGGGCACCGTGGGTTCGGCCGGGCGGGCGGCGACCCGGGGCACGGCGTCCGTCCGGGGCGGCACGGCGCCCGCGGGGGCGGCGCCCGCCAACTGGCCGACCGCGGCGCTGCCGAGAGCCGTGGCGCCGGCCGCGAGGAAGCGGCGTCGGCCGGTGGTCGGTTGGGACATGACGATCCTCCGGTATGTCGGGGACATGGCACGCTGCCGGGACAGACCGTGACAGCCGCTCGATACCGGTGCCTTAACGGCGGTGAGCCGCGACCTTACGGCGCAATGTGACCTGGTGACCGCGTCCGATGGCCGAAAGGCGCTGGAATGCTCCGTTCTCCGGGGCGTCGGAGAACGGCGTCGATTGTTCATCCGGCGATTTCCGGAACGACGAAAGCGGCTGCTTGCATCGCAGTCCGGTGAAAATCCTCCGAATCGTCCTCGGAATCCGGAAAAGCGGCCCTGGAGTCACGTTGTCCCGCCCCCCACACCCCCCACACCGGAATCCCGCTCAGCCCGTGCTGCCCGCCGGAATGCGCGGCGAGCCGAACCGCCGCCGTTTCCTCACGCTCGCCGCCGGCAGCGCGCTGGTCGCCGCGCTGCCCCTGGCCGGCGCCACGGCCGCGCCACGGCGCGCCGTCCCCCGGCTGTCCGGCGATCCCTTCACCCTCGGCGTCGCCTCAGGGGACCCGCTCCCGGACGGCGTCCTCCTGTGGACCAGGCTGGCGCCAGAGCCGGTGGCGCCCGACGGGCTCGGCGGCATGCCCCCGCTGGCCGTCCCGGTCGACTGGCAGCTGGCCGCCGACCCCCGGTTCCGGCACGTGGTGCGCTCCGGGGTGGCGCAGGCCACACCGGAACTCGGCCACTCCGTGCACGTCGAGGTCGAGGGACTGCGCCCGGACCGCGAGTACTGGTACCGCTTCCGGGCCGCCGGCCACCTCAGCGAGACGGGCCGCACCAGGACGGCGCCGGCCGCGGGCGCCGCCCTCTCCTCGCTCACCTTCGCCTACCTGAGCTGCCAGAACTACTTCGAGGGCCACTTCACGGCGCTGCGCCACCTGGCCGACGAGGACCTGGACGTCGTGGTCCATCTGGGCGACTACATCTACGAGATCAGCGAGCCGAGCGCGATCGGCCGCGACCACCTGCCGGTCGGCGAGCCGAACTCGCTGGCCGACTACCGGGTCCGGTACGGGCAGTACAAGAGCGACGGCGACCTGCGGGCCGCGCACGCCGCCGCGGCCTGGATCGTCACGATGGACGACCACGAGGTGGACAACGACTGGGCCGGCGACGTGGGCGGCGAACAGGAGACCGGCGACGCCTTCCTGGCGATGCGCGCCGCCGCTTTCCAGGCCTACTACGAGAACCTGCCGCTGCGCAGGAGCGCGATCCCGAGCGGTCCCGACATGGCGCTGCACCGGCGCTTCGACTACGGCGACCTGGCCCGCTTCCACGTGCTCGACGGCCGGCAGTTCCGCGACGACCAGGTCTGCTACGGCCCCGGCCTCGACCACGACTGCGCCGACCGGCTGGCCGCCGACCGCTCGATGCTCGGCGCCGCGCAGGAGCGCTGGCTGACCGAGGGGCTGCGGGACTCGGGAGCCGTCTGGGACGTGCTCGCCAACCAGGTGCTGATGATGCAGGCGGACGCCGCCGCGGGCCCGGAGCGCGACTTCGGAATGGACACCTGGGACGGCTATGCGGCGGCCAGGGACCGCCTTTTCCGGAGCGTCCGGGACAACCGGGTGGAGAATTTCGTGGTGTTGACGGGCGACGCGCACCGGAATCTCGCCGCCGATCTCAAGGCCGATTTCGACGACCCCGAATCGGCCACCGTGGGCGCCGAATTCATGGCCACGTCCATCACGTCGAGCGGCGACGGCGTGGACCACGACGAGTGGGGGCGGCGCTGGCTCGCCGAGAACCCACACATGCGCTTCCACAACGGACAGCGCGGCTACGGACGTTGCCACGTCACCCGGGACGAGTGGCGCACCGACTACCGGATCGTCCCCTACGTCAGCCGCCCCGGCGCCCCGGTCTCCACCCGCGCCAGCGTCTACGTGGCGGCCGGCGAGCCCGGCATCGCCCAGGTCGAGTCGTGAGCACGGCGGCCGGACAGGGCCCCCATCAGGCGTACTCGTCGGTGCGCACGAAGAGGCAGAACGGGTGGCCCACGGGATCGCACAGGACCCGTACGTCGGCCCGGGGTTGGAACTCCGCGAGGGTCGCGCCCAGGGCCAGGGCGTGCCCCACGGCGGACGCCAGGTCGCTCACCCCGATGTCCGGGTGCGTCATCATCTGCTGCTCGGACCCGGTGGAGGGCCACCGCGGAGGCGTGAAGAGCGGCTCCGTCTGGAACGACAGCCCGGCACCGCCGTCGGGCGGCGCGAGCTCCACCCAGTCGGGTTCGTCCCGCCGCGTCGGCCACCCGAGCAGGCGCTGGTGGAACCGTGCCAGTTCGCGGGCGTTCGGCGCGTCGAGCGTGGTCGCGGTCAACGTGAAACGTGGTTGCGGCTGCATACCGTGCCGCTGCCCGGCTCCGCCGTTTCGAAGGGCAACCGGCGCCGGGTCTTAGGGTCGCCGCCGACCGTGATCCGAGTCCCGGGCCGCTTCGGCGCACGATGTCCGGCTCACGGCTCGGGGAACCTCCCCCGCTGGGTGATCAGCCACATCCACCGCTCCAGCGTGGCGACGAACTCCTCCAGGTCGGGGGTGGTGTGGGAGGCTCGCTGGTGGTCCCAGTCGGGGTCGAGGACGACGACGCGGAAGCCGTGGCCGCCGTACCAGCCGGCGTCGACGTTGATCTCCCGAGACGGTGGGCCGCCCAGCCCCGCGGTCGCCCAGGGCGGCGTCGCGGTACGCGCCCAGTACAGGTCCTCGGAGTCGTTGGCCTCGATCCGCCCGTCCGGCAGGAGTCGGACGTCCAGGGTGTTGTGGATGACGTGCCAACCCGCGGGTATCCGCAGCGGGACCAGGGCCCATTTCTCGGAAACGGCCATCGCCAGCGGGGAGTCGGGCGGAAGCCGGAAGATCGGGTCCATGCGCCGAGAGCGTACTGTGGCGTACGTTCCGCGAGGAGCCGAACCGGCCGCTGGCGCTGGTCACCGCCATGGTGCTCGGCTGGGCCCGGGGCCGTGCCGCTCCGGCGCCGAGACCGGCACCGGAGCAGCCGGGAGCCAGCGGGCCGTGCCCGGGGCCGCCGTCCTACACGTTGACGCCGTAGTCGGTGGCGATGCCGGCCAGGCCGGAGGCGTAACCCTGGCCCACCGCGCGGAACTTCCACTCGGCGCCGTGCCGGTAGAGCTCGCCGAAGATCATCGCCGTCTCGGTGGCCGCGTCCTCGCTGAGGTCGTAGCGGGCGATCTCGGTGCCGTTGGCCTGGTTGACGACGCGGATGAACGCGTTGCGGATCTGGCCGAAGCTCTGGCCGCGGGCGACCGCGTCGTGGATCGAGACGGGGAAGACGATGGAGGCGATCTCGGCGGGCACGGCCGCCAGGTTCACCTTGATCGCCTCGTCGTCGCCCTCGCCCTCACCGGTGAGGTTGTCCCCGGTGTGCTCCACGGAGCCGTCCGGGCTGGTCAGGTTGTTGTAGAAGACGAAGTGCTGGTCGGAGGCGACCTTGCCGCTCGCGGTGCACAGCAGGGCGCTGGCGTCCAGGTCGTAGTCGGCGCCCGTGGTCGTGCGGACGTCCCAGCCGAGCCCGACCACCACCGCGGTCAGGCCGGGTGCCTCCTTGGTCAGCGAGACGTTGCCGCCCTTGGACAGGGTTACTCCCACGCTCTCCTCCTCGATGCGTACGGGGTCCGTGGATATGTGCCCGGATGGGCCCTCGGTTAAGAAACTACAGCAGTGTAGAAATTGTCCGGCCGTCGGTTCAGAGGTCGAACTCGGCAGGCGGCAGGCCGAGCGCGAAGCAGGCCTCGCGGACCACGCCACGCTCTTCCTCGTCGAAGTGCCCGTCCGCGCCGCCGATCACGATGCCGATCTGGATGACGGCCCGCGCCTCGGCCGGCTTCTTCTTGGCCTTCGCGACCTCCTGCAGGAGGCTGACCTTACCGAAGTCGAAGTCGTTCGTGAGCTTGTCCAGGTAACCCTCGAAGCGCTGCTGCAGGTCCATGGCGTCGAAGTTCTGCAGGACCTCGTTGCCGGCGATCAGTTGTGCCACGCGGCGGCGCTCGGCGGGGTCGACCGAGCCGTCGGCGGCGGCCACCAGGGCGCAGATCGCCATGCTCGCGTCGCGGAACGCCCCGCTCTTGAGGTCGTTCTTCCGGGCGTTGAGCTGAGCCTGCATCGACGACGCGGACTCCTTGATGCGGTCCCACAGGGCCATGGGGAAACTCCGTTGGATCGACTGGCGGATCACTTCTACGCAAGTGTAGAACCAGCGGCGGGGTCCGCGTGACGAGGGGCTCACACGCGATCACGGGTGACGCGCGTAGTTTCCCGAGTGCCTGGCAGGTACATATCACTCACGAACGGCCGCTCGCCCGAGGGGCGTTCACGCCGTACCGCCACCCCCACGGAAAGGTCCCCCATGCGCAGGACCCTGCTCACCGGCGCCCTCACCCTCGTCCTGATAGCCCCGCCCGGCCTCGCGGCCGCCACCGCGACCGCCGCCGCGCCGGTCGTGGAGACCCAGGACGACGCCTACTACGCGGACGCCCTCGGCCTCACCGGCGAGCCGCTGCGGGACGCGCTGCACGAGATCATCAGCACCGGCGTCACCACCCTCAGTTACTCCCAGGTCTGGGAGGCCCTCAAGGTCACCGACCGGGACCCGGCCAACTCCGCCAACGTGGTCCTGCTCTACACCGGCCAGTCCCGCTCCGCGTCCCTCAATGGCGGGGACGTCGGCGACTGGAACCGGGAGCACGTCTGGGCCCAGTCGCACGGCGACTTCGGCACCTCGCCGGGCCCGGGCACCGACGTGCACCACCTGCGCCCAGCCGACGTGCAGGTCAACAGCTCGCGCGGCAACAAGGACTTCGACGACGGCGGCTCGGCCGTCGCCATCGCTCCGGGCAACTACACCGACGCCGACTCCTGGGAACCCCGCGACCAGGACAAGGGCGACATCGCACGGATGCTCTTCTACATGTCCGTGCGGTACGAGGGCGGCGACGGCTTCGCCGACCTCGAACTCAACGACGCGGTGAACAACGGCAGTCGGCCCTACCACGGCCGGCTCTCCACCCTCCTGGAATGGAACGAGCTGGACCCGCCGTCCGCCTTCGAGGAGCGCCGCAACGAGCTCATCCACGACCAGTACCAGGGCAACCGCAACCCGTTCATCGACCACCCGGAGTGGGCCGAGGACATCTGGGGGTAGGGCGCGACGGTCGGCGGGTCCGGACGGGCCGATATCGCCTGGTTGGACCCGCGGGACCGGACATAGACTCCGCCGGGGCGCGCCACCGGGCGCGGCCTTCCTCGTCGTGCCCGCCGTCCGTCCCGCTCGCGCGCCCCCGGAGTAAGCGATGTCCCGAACCGTCCCCGGCACCCGGCCCGTCAGCGCCCGGGTGGCGGTCTTCGCGCTGTTCTTCACCAACGGCTTCGTCTTCTCCAACGTCGTCCCGCGCTACCCCGAGATCAAGGCCGAGCTCGGCCTGTCCAACGCCGCCCTCGGCACGGCCATCGCCGCCATGCCGCTCGGCGCGCTAATGCTCGGGCTGACCGCAGGACCGCTGATCAGGCGGTTCGGCTCGGCGCACACCGCCGTCGTCAGCCAGCTGCTGATGGGCGTCAACATCGTGCTGGTGGGCACCGCGCCCGGGTACGCGGTGCTGTGCGCGGCGATCTTCGTCGCCGGCAGCCTGGACGCGGTCAACGACGTCGCGATGAACGCGCACGGCATGCGGGTGCAGCGCCGCTACGGCCGGTCGATCCTGAACGCCTTCCACGGGCTGTGGAGCGTGGGCGCGGTGCTCGGTGGCGTGGCCGGCGCGGCGGCCGCCCAGTTCGAGCTGGCGCTCGCCCTCCACCTCGGCCTGGTCGGCGCGGTCACCCTCGCCTCGGCCCTGGTCTCCTCGCGGTTCCTGCTGCCGGGCCCCGACGACACCGAGCGCGACCCGGCCGCGGCGCCCGCGGCGGCCGGCGGCGGTGGTGGGCGGGCCTGGCTGCGGCGGCCGGTACTGGTCGCGTTCGCCGTGCTCGGTCTGATGACGGCGGCCACCACCGTCGTCGAGGACGCCCCGAGCTCCTGGGGCGCCGTGTACCTCCAGAGCGAGCTGGCGGCCGGCCCCTTCGTCGGCGGCCTCGCCTTCATGGCGCTCCAGGGCACCCAGACCGTCGGCCGGCTGCTGGGCGACCGGGTGGTCCAGCGGCTCGGCGACCGCGCCACCGCCAGGATCGGCGGGGTGCTGGTCACGGGCGGCATGGGCGCGGCGCTGCTGTGGCCCTCCGTGCCGAGCACCGTCGTCGGCTTCGGCCTGGCCGGACTCGGCATCGCGACGCTGATCCCGGCGGCCCTGCACGCCGCCGACGAGGTGCCGGGGCTCTGGCCCGGTGCGGGCATCAGCGTGGCCGCGTTCCTGCTCCGCATCGGCTTCCTGGTGTCCCCGCCGGTGGTGGGTCTGATCGCCGACGCGCACTCGATCCGGCTCGGCCTGGCAGTGGTGCCGGTCGCCGGCCTGGTGATCCTGGGGACCGCGCACGTCCTGGACACCAGGCGGCAGCCGGCGGCCGAGGCCGGCGCGGCGCCGGGTGCCGAGGACGCCCGCGCCGCCGCCTGACGTCCGGCGCCGCCTGACGGTCGCGGCGCATCGCGCGACCCGTCCCACTCGTGATCCCATTCCTGCGCGATCCGCGCAGATGTATGCCCTGCGGTGCCGGGAACTCGGCGTTCTCTCGCGCGAAATGCGCGAAGACTCTTGCGCGAAACAAACAGTCATGCGACGGTTTCCCGCATCACGATCCTGTCGGCCGCACGGGAAGCCGAGGCATGCCCACCACGCTCATCACCACGCCCACCTTCGCGCGGTACTCCCGCGACCCCTGGACCCTGCTGGAGAGCGCCGGCGCCGGGCCGGTCCGCCCGGTCGAGGACGCCGCCCTGCCAGGACCCGAACTCCTCGCCAGGGTCGGCGCCGCCGACGCGCTGATCGTCGGCATGGACCCGATCACCGCCGAGGTCATCGAGGCCGCCGGGCGGCTGAAGGTCATCGCCAAGCACGGCGTCGGCGTGGACACCATCGACCTGGCCGCCGCCCGCGCTCGCGGCATCCGGGTCACCTACGCTCCCGGCAGCAACTCGCGGGCCGTCGCCGAGTTCACCTTCGGCCTCATGCTGGCCGCCGCCCGTCGCGTCCCCGAGGCCGACGCGCAGCTGCGCGCCGGCCGCTGGCCCAAGCTCTTCGGCCCCGAACTCGCCGGCAAGACCCTGGCCATCGTCGGGTTCGGCCGCATCGGCCGGCTCCTCGCCGGCTACGCCCAGGCGTTCGGCATGACCGTGCTCGCCCACGACCCCTACCTCGACGACGCCGAGATCAGTGCCCGCGGCGCCCGCCCCGCACCCCTGCGCACCGCCCTGGCCGAGGCGCACTTCACCAGCCTCCACCTGCCGGCCGACCCCGGCGCCCCACCGCTGCTCGACGAGGCGACGCTGCGCGCCATGCGCCCCGGCGGCTACCTGATCAACGCCGCCAGGGGCGGCCTCGTCGACGAACGGGCCCTCGCCGCGCTGCTCGTCGAAGGCCACCTGGCCGGCGCCGCAGTGGACGCCTTCGCCGTCGAGCCGCTCGGCGACAGCCCGCTGCGCACCGCGCCCAACGTCGTGCTCACCCCGCACATGGCCGCGTGCAGTCACGAGGCCAACCGGACCATGGGCGTGACCGTCGCCGAGGACGTGGTCCGGGTACTGGCCGGCGAGGAGCCGCGCCACGAGGCGACCTGACCTGGCCCCTCGTCCCCGACCTTCCCCACCTCCCCCCAGAACCGCTCCCATTCCGGCATCGGCGCCGGAAAGGAAGGACCCCACATGGCCACGACCGAGACGGAAGCCCCCGCGCCAGCCGCCGCCGAGGCGGTCGACCCCTACCTGTTGCGCGCCGAGGACGTACGCGAGCCACCGAGGACCTTCGGCGGGCGACTGCGCCACCTCGGCCCGGGTCTTGTGCTCTCGGCCGCCATCGTCGGCTCGGGCGAGCTGATCGCCACCACCGCGCTCGGCGCCCGCGCCGGATTCGTCCTGCTGTGGCTCGTCATCATCAGCGCGACCGTCAAGGTCTGGATCCAGGCCGAGTTGGCGCGATGGACCATCCTCAACGGCCGCACCGCGCTCGACGGCTACCGCGACGTCGGCCCCCGGATCGGCCGCCTCGGCTGGATCAACTGGCTGTGGATCGGCATGGACTTCGCCAAGATGTTCCAGCGCGGCGGCATCATCGGCGGCACCGCCGCCGCCTGTTCCATCCTGTGGCCGATCAGCGGCGAGGCGCTCAGCTTCTCCTCCCTCTTCTGCTGGACCGCGATCATCACCGCCAGCGTCGTCCTGCTCCTCCAGACCGCGCGCTACGCGGTCGTGGAGCAGGCCGCCGTCATCTCGGTCGTCCTCTTCACCACGATCACCGTGGGCCTCGCCCTCGCGCTGCCCTTCACCGACTTCGGCTTCGGCCCCTCGGACCTCGGCGAGGGCCTGAGCTTCACGATCCCCGCCGGCACCCTCGGCATCGCACTCGCCATGTTCGGCCTGACCGGCGTCGGCGCCGACGAGATGACGACCTACACCTACTGGTGCCTGGAGAAGGGCTACGCCCGCTGGACAGGACCCGACGACGGCACCGAGGAGCGCGCGCGGCGCGCCGAGGGCTGGCTGAAGGTGATGCGCCTGGACGTCACCGTCTCGTGGCTGGTCTGCACCCTGTGCACCCTCGCCTTCTACGTCATCGGCGCCTCCGTGCTCAACCCGCAGAACCTGGTCCCCGAGGGCAACGACGTCATCACCACGCTCTCCCGGATGTACACCGACACCATGGGGCCGTGGGCCAAGTACGTCTTCCTGGCGGGCGCGATCGCCGTGCTCTACTCCACCATCATCGGCTCGACCGCCAGCGTGCCGCGGCTGTGGACCAACTCCCTCGGCCTGCTCGGCGTGATCGACTGGAACGACCTGAAGGTCCGCCGCCGCACCATGCGGCTGCTCACCGTCTGCCTCCCGCCGCTGTGGGCCGCCTCCTACCTGTGGGTCCAGTCGCCGGTGTTGATGGTGCAGATCGGCGGCATCGGCGGCGGCATCTTCCTGGTGGCCGTGGTCATCGCCGTCTGGCGACTGCGTGCCCTGGGCGTCGAACGACGCTTCCGCGGCAGCCCCTGGCTCACCGTGGCCCTGGCCGTGAGCAGCGCGGCCATCGCCTTCCTCGGCGTCTACGCGATCCTGGACGTCTTCGGCATCTCGGTCGACGGCTCCTGACCGGCCCGTCCGCCCTCGGCGGACACGGGGCCCCACGCGTCCCGTTCCGGGTAGTCATCCGCCCGGGACGGGACACGGGGCCGCACCGAGGAGGAACGATGGGACGCACGGCGGCGTACGACGGGATCGCGGACTGGTACGAGAGCGAGTTCCTGCCCGGCCACCGGGGCCCAGGACCCGACGGCGACCCGCTCGAACTCCGCCGCCTCCTGCGGCAGACGCTGGGCGAGGGCGCCGGGACCTGCCTGGAGATCGGCTGCGGCACCGGCGCCAACGCGGCCTGGGTGCGCGAGCTTGGCTGGACCCCGGTCGGCGTCGACCTCTCCGGCGGGATGCTGCGCCACGCCCACGGCCGGCTCCCGGCCGCCCACGCCGACGCGACCCGGCTGCCGATCCGGGACGGCTCGGTGCCGGCGGTGCTCTCGATGATGGTGCACACCGACATGCCCGACTACCCGACGGCGCTGCGCGAGGCCGCCCGCGTGCTGCGCCCCGGCGGCCGCCTCGCGCACATCGGCGTCCACCCCTGCTTCTGCGGCGGCTTCGCCGACCGCACCGACCCGGCCGGCGTGGTCCTCCACCCCGGCTACCTGGACGGCCACTGGACGAGGCGGTCCTGGACCACCGAGGGCCTGCGCGACAAGGTGGGCGCCAGCCACTGGCCGCTCCCCGCCCTGCTCGGCGCCTTCCGCGCCGCCGGCCTCACCCTCGACTCCTTCGACGAGGGCGGCTCCCCGACACCCACCGTGCTGGCGGTTCGCGCCACCAAACCCTGAACACCGGCGAAACCGTGGACGCCCGGCACGGTCCGTCACGCACCCCGGTCCATGTGGTGCGGTTTCGGCCTCGGGACGGGGCGCAGCGCCCTGCGGAGCCACCAGGCGGCCGTCGTCAGAAGCAACAGGTGCACCGACGTGAACCACCACCGCAGCGACGGATCGGTCTCCTCCCGGACTCCGGCTACGAGAAGCGATGCGTTCCACGCGAGCGCCACCAGGGCCACGACCGCCCAGGCCAGGCGCCGCGCCCCCATCCTGCGTGCGCTGAGCCGGCCCGTCCGCGCATGCTTGTCGACCTCCGCGGACACCCGGTTCCAGGAAGCCTGACGCTGGCCCGGGTCCGGCTCCGCGTCCTCACCGCCCGACGGCACGGCCTGCCACGCCTCGCGCAGCCACCGCACCTCGCGCTCGCGCCACACGCTGACCGCCAGCGGCAGCACGAGCAGCAGTAGCAGCAGCGCGCTCGGCTCCGGGTGGTCTTCCGCCCAGAGCGCCGGAAGCCAGTTGGCGCATATCGCCGCCAGACCGATCTGGATGTTACGGAAGAAGAGCTTCCGTAACGACAGGTCCCGTGCCGTCACCCAACGCAGCGCCAACCCCCGCGCCATGCGCACCCGGTCCGCCGCCTCCGGGTTCGCGGGCGGATCGACCTCCGGAGGCCAGGGAGGCAGCGCAGCACGCAACACGGGGCACCCGTCTTTCAGTCGCAGCGGATCAGGACACCTCATGGTCACACGGCCCACACGCGGGGGTGGGCGGGCGCCGCCACCGTGCGGGACGGCTCAGGAGAGCAACGACGGGAAGGCCACGCGCCCCTCGGGAACGGTCACCAGTGGATCACCGTGTTCGGGAGCGGGCACCGAGGAGAGTCGCCGCCAGGTCTCCCACACGAGGCCGAACAGCGTCGGCAGCGCCTTTGCCGTCAGTGCACCGCGAGACCGGCTGGCCGCCAGGTTTCTGACCCGCCATTCGCCGGCCGGAGTGCGCTGCCTGCCATTGAGTATCGGGCGGAGCTCGACCTGAAGCAGGTACTCCAACGCAAGGCCGCACTCCTCTCCCTGACCCTGCTCCGCGACGACCCTCTCCGCCTCGGGCAAGCCGTCGACAAGGCGGGGCCACTGCACCACGATCACCCGCTCCCAGATCTCCGGTGGGACCGTGTTGCCGAGGTGGTGGCTCTCGCCCACGGCCAAGTCGCGGAGCCTGCGCTCGGATTCACGCGTCTGCCCGACGTAGCTGAGCCCGGCTCCCGGGAGTTGCACGCCGTAGACCACGGGGCCGTCGACAGAAGTGCTGTCGGCATGCGACATGGTGAGCAGGTCGCCCAGACGATGGGCGAAGCGATACCGCCGTTCCTGCCACGCAATCAACTCCGTTGCGCCACCCGTGAGTACGCCGAGCGCCTGATGCCAAGCTTGGTAGGCGTCCGCCAGTGCTTCGTCCGACATGGCTGCCAGTCTGCCGCCACGACACCGGGCGTGGGGAGGCTGGGCCTGAGTCCCCGTGGGGGAGGCGACGCCAGTGCTGCCGAGGGACCGCAGCCCGGCCGACTACCGGCTGGACGCCATCGGCGCACTCGCGCATCTGGCTTCGTGTGTTCCAGCACCTGGCGGATGACGGCAGGGGCGAACGCCGGCACCTGATCGCCGGCTTCATCGACGACATCCTCACCGCCTGCTATGCGCGAACCTCCAGTCGCGCCGACGACGCCGACCTGCGCCACTGACCGCTGACACACTGGAGACTGCTGGCGACCCCCGCACGGAACGCTACTGGCACCGGCCGGATCAGCGGATGCGGCCGCCCGTCGTGACGAGCCATTCGCCGGTCTCCCAGTCGGTCGGGCCGTCGTCGACCCGGTAGCACAGATCGAAGCGGAGGCCGAGGCCCGGCCACGGGGAGACGACCGGGACGACGCGGAAGATCTCCGCCAACCCGGGGAAGACCAGGCCCTCCGGCTCCGGGAAGAGCCTTTCGAGTTCCGCGCGGGTCAGGTCGGTCCAGAGCGCGAACTGCCAGAGCGGCGTGGTCAGCCACGTCTCGTGGACCAGTTCGAACCTCGGCTCGCGGCCCACGACGAAGTCGCGGATGTCGTCGTGGCGTTCGGCCGAGGTCGAGGGGAGGACGAAGGGCCACTCCTCGCCCGTGGGGTAGCGGTACATGGCGGACGCCGCCGCGAGCACGCGGACCAGGTCCTGCCACCGCTCGGGCGGCACCAGCCGGGAGGGCAGGTTCACGCCCGTGTGATCGACCCGCCTGACGTGGCCGGCGAGCCGGCGGACCAGGTCGGGCAGCTCGACCGCGGCCGGCAGGGTCCGGGTGTCGTCGGCCTCGTCGGCGCGTGGCGTGCGGATGGACTGGCCGGCGTCGAAGGCGACCTCGGGCGCGGGGACGTCGGCCAGTCGGAACGTCGTCACCGGCCGGGCACCGGCGGGCCGCGGTGGGGTGAGGGTGAGGCGGTCGTCCGTGGAGGCGTAGGACACCGCGGCGAACAGCGAGCACAGTCGGTCGAGGACGTCGCGCCCCTCCGCCGTCTCGGGAAGCAGGAACGATATCTCTGACAGTGGGTCCACGCGCCGGACCGTAGCGGGATTTCGCGGGCGCGCGCCAGCGCGAGGGGGGAGGATGGGGGCCATGGCCAAACGTTCCGTGGGTTCGCGTATGTCCCTCTGGTCGCAGGACTCGGTGCTGTCCATCGGCTCGGTGGGCTCGGTGCTCTCCATCGGGTCGGTCGGTTCCGCGCTCTCCGTCGGGTCGGTGGGGAGCACCCTGTCGGTGGGGTCGATCGGGTCCGCGCTGTCCGTGGTCTCGGCCGGGTCGTGGCTCAGCGTCGGGTCGTTGCTCTCGGCGGGGTCCCGCTGGTCGGTGCTGTCCTGGCGCTCGGTCGGTGGGTTCGCGAGCGCCGGGGCGGTGGCCGGCGCCGCGCTCGTGGTGCTTGCCAGGACGCGGCCGGGCGACGCGGGGGCGCGCTCAGTCCGAGCGTGAGCCGGTCGCCGAGCGGCCGCCCCGGGCCCGGACGTGCATGCGCTCGCCCTGCGGTCCGAAGATGGAGAGGTACTCCACCGGCTGGTCGCCCGCGTTGGAGAAGCCGTGCGGGATGCGGGTGTCGAACTCGGCGGCCTCGCCCGTGGTGAGGATCAGCTCGTGCTCGCCGAGCAGCAGCCGCAGCCTGCCGGAGAGGACGTACAGCCACTCGTAGCCCTCGTGGGTGGCCTGCTCGTTCCCGCACCCCTGGCCGACCGGCATGATCTGCTTGTACGCCTGGAGGCCGCCGAGGTTGCGGGTCAGTGGCACGAAGACCTGGCCGTGCCGGGTGAAGGGACGGGGGCGGATGCGGGGATCACCCGTGTCCGGGGCGCCGACCAGCTCGTCGAGCGGCACCCGGTAGGCCCTGGCCAGCGGCAGCAGCAGCTCCAGTGTCGGCTTGCGCAGCCCCGACTCAAGACGCGAGAGGGTGCTGACCGAGATCCCCGTGGTCTCGCTCAGCTGGCTGAGGGTGCCGCCACGCTCCAGGCGCAGCGCCCGCAGCCGCCCGCCCACCCCGCTCAGCACGGTGGTCAGCTCGTCGTCGTCCGTCATGCCTCTATTTGCCGATGCGGCAAGCATTTTTGTCAAGCCGGTCGCGGTGGATCGAGTATCGCCGGTGAGCCGAGGAGGTATCGAACATGGCGGAAGAAAGATCGGAAAGCCGGCTGGACGGCGTGGAGCGCCACGAGGTGGTGGTGGTCGGCGGCGGAGCCGCCGGACTGAGCGGGGCGCTGGTACTGGCCAGGGCGAGGCGCTCGGTCCTGGTGATCGACGAGGGGCGGCCACGGAACGCGCCGGCGGACAGGATCCACGGCTACCTGGGCCTGGAGGGCACCCCGCCCGCCGAGCTGCTCGCCCGCGGGCGAGCCGAGGTGACGGGCTACGGCGCCCGCGTCACCGAGGGCCGGGTGGTCTCCGCGGAGCGCGGCCCCGACGGATTCCGGCTCGGCCTCGCCGACGGCTCGGCGGTCCTGGCCGACCGGCTGCTGGTGGCCACCGGGCTGGTGGACGAGCTGCCGGAGATCCCGGGACTGGCCGAGCGTTTCGGGCGCGACGTGCTGCACTGCCCCTACTGCCACGGCTGGGAGGTGCGCGACCGGTCCGTCGGGGTGCTGGCGACCGGCGCGACCGCCGAGCACCTGGCGCTGCTGTGGCGCCAGTGGAGCGGTGACGTGACGCTGTTCGCCCACACCGCGCCGGAGCTTGACGACGAGCAGCGGGAGCGGCTCGCGGCCCGCGGGGTGACCGTGGTGACCGGCCGGGTGGCCGGGCTCCGGGTGGACGACGACCGGCTCGCCGGCGTCGAACTCGCGGACGGCCGCACGGTGCCGGTCGCGGCGCTGGCGGTCGGCACCTTCCTCGCCGCCAGGAGCGACCTGCTCGCCGCCCTGGGGCTCGCGCCGGTGCCGCAGGAGATGGCGGGCCAGGTGGTCGGCAGCCGGGTGCCGGCCGACCCCACCGGGGCGACCGAGGTGCCGGGCGTGTGGGTCGCCGGCAACGTCACCCAGCTCGCCGAGCAGGTCATCGGCGCGGCGGCGGCCGGCCTCAGGGCGGGCGCGGCCATCAACGCCGACCTGATCGCCGAGGACACCCGCCGGGCCGTGGCCGCGGCGCGCGCCGCGCGGGAGGTGCTCGCGTGAACGAGGAGCACGAGCGGATCTGGGAGGAGATGTACCGGTCGGCCGAGCGGAGGTTCAGCGGCAACCCCAACCACGACCTGGTCGCCGAGGTCTCCGCCCTGACCCCGGGCACCGCCCTCGACCTCGGCTGCGGCGAGGGCGGCGACGCGCTCTGGCTGGCCGGGCAGGGGTGGCGGGTGACCGCCGTCGACATCTCGGCCACGGCGCTCGCCCGCGGCGCCGAGGACGCCAGGCGGGCCGGACTCGACGACCGGATCGACTGGCAGCACCGCGATCTCGCCGCCTCGCTGCCGGACGGCCCCTTCGACCTGGTCAGCGCCCACTACCTGTACCTGCCCGACCAGATGCCGATCAGCCAGGTGCTGCGCCCGGCGGCCGAGAAGGTCGCCCCGGGCGGGGTGCTGCTGATCGGCTGGCACGGCGCACCCCCGTCGTGGGCGCCCGAGCACCACCACGAGATCGGCTACCTCACGCCCGAGGAGGTCCTCGACCGGCTCGACCTGCCGGCGAAGGAGTGGCGGCTGCTGCTGGCCGACAGCCGGCGGCACGGAATGGCCTCGCCCGAGGGCCGGCTGGCCATGCGCACCGACTACGTCCTCAAGCTGGCCCGGCTCGCCGCCTCGTAGGCCGGGGTCACGACTGGAACACATATGATTCACCGGATGGTTTCCCGGGCTTAACTCGTCGCCCCCTCGGTGGCTGACCGACGGGCCGGTCCGCGCGGGAGCGATCGGTCACGAGGTGAGGACACAGAGGGGGGACGACCCGTCATGCAGGCACGCGTCAGGAGACTCGGAGCGCGGCTGCTGCCGGAGAAGGTGCGCGAGGCGCGCGCCGAGCGGCTGCGGGCGGCGAAGGCGTCGGCGGAGGAGCGGAAGCGGGCGGATCGCGTCGCGGCGCGGCGCCGCGAACTGCTGCACTCCGATCCCGAGATCCGCACCGTGGAGGTCGCGGGCACGGTCTTCTACGGCCGGACGGTGACCCGCTTCAGCGCCGCCGACGCGGCGGCCCGCAACCTGGGCCTGGTGTGCGACGCGCTGGAGAGCGCGGAGATCGAGTACTTCCTCGTGCCGGGCCGCTCCCACACCCGGCACGTCGTCGGCGTGCGCCACGCGGACCGCAAGCGGCTGCTGTCCGCGATGCGCTCCACCTACGGCGGCACCGCGCTGTACGCCATGAAGGCCGGGGCCGAGGCCCTGCCGGGGGACGCGGTGCTCTACGCCGACGGCTCGCTGCCCGCGGCGCTGAAGCGGCAGGACACGATCCGCTTCGGCGAGATCCTGCTGAGCCCCGCCGGGGGAGTGCTCGCCGACTTCGACCACGGCTGCGAGGTCGAGTTCTGGCGGGACGGCCGGCGCTTCCTGGACGACGCCCGGCTGCTGGAGCGCCGTGGCGTGCTGCGCAGCCTCGCCCCGGCCGCGGTCGTCGCGGACTCGCTGGTGGCGCCGCGGTTCAACGCGGTGACCGACACGCTGCCGAGCGAGGCCCGGGTGCCCGCGACGCTCACCGTCGCCGGCCGCGCCCACCCCACCTACGAGGGCTTCGCCCACCCCCGCCTGGACACCGTGGACTTCCCCGTCGACGTCGTCTACACCTGGGTGGACGGCGCGGACCCCGAACTGGCCGCGCGGCGGGAGGCGTACCGCTCCGGCGGCGAGCCGCCCCGCATCAACGCCCGCGAGACCGGCGCCTCCCGCTACGAGAGCCACGACGAGCTGAAGTACTCGCTGCGCTCCCTGGAGATGTACGCCCCGTTCGTGCGCACGATCCACATCGTCACCGACGGGCAGACGCCGTCCTGGCTGAACACCGAGGCCCCCGGCGTCCGGATCGTCGACCACAAGGAGATCTTCGACGACCCGAGCGTCCTCCCGGTCTTCAACTCCCACGCGATCGGCACCCAGCTGCACCACATACCCGGGCTTTCCGAGCGCTACCTGTACTTCAACGACGACGTCTTCGTCGGCCGGCCGGTCGACGCCGGGCACTTCTTCCACGGCAACGGCATCGCCAAGCTCCCCTTCGCCCCCTTCCAGATCGGCCTCGGCGACCCGCACCCGGACGAGCCCGCCCCCAACTCCGCCGGCAAGAACGTCGCGCGGCTGATGATGCGGGAGCACGGCAGGCTGATCGTCAACAAGTTCAAGCACACCCCGCACCCCCAGATCCGGGCGGTGCTGCGGGAGATCGAGGAACGCTTCCCCGAGGAGGTGGCGCGCACCGCGCGCAGCCGCTTCCGTTCGCTGACGGACGTGGCGATGGCCTCCACGCTGCACCACCATCACGCCTACCTCACCGGCCGCGCGGTGCCGGGCAAGTACTCGCTGCGCTACATCGACATCGGCAGGCCCGAGGCCGCGGCGGCGCTGGCCGAGCTCGCCGACACCCGCCGCTGGGACTTCTTCTGCCTCAACGACGTGCAGACCCCGGAGGAGGAGAAGGAGAACGCCGCCGCCCGCCTCCACTCCTTCCTTGAGTCCTACTTCCCCCTCCCCAGCCGCTTCGAGCGCTGAGCGTCAGTCGGGGGCCGGGTCGGAGCCGGTGGCGGAGTCCAGCACCCGCCACCGGCCGACCTCGCGGTAGGCCGAGTCGTGGACGGCGGACCCGTCGCCGGGTTCGAGCGCGTAGTGGCGGACGTTGCCGCCCCAGTAGCGGAGGATCCGCCCGAGCTCGCGGGCCGACTCGCCCTCGGGCGCGGCGTCCGCCAGCTCGACCTCGAGCAGGAACTTCATCTGACCCTCTCCTGTCCTGGTACGAAGGCTTGTGGCATCAATTCTTTCATAGGACAGGGATGGGGACTTCTGGCCTTCAACCCCCAGTGAGCAGGGGGGACACCCGAGGAGAAGTCTCAAGTGGGAGGCAGGGCACCCCGCCCCGCGCGGCCTTAGTGTGAGGAGCGCGTAATGACACTAATTAACCGTTGCGGGTGAAGTGATGGGCCAATCGGCAGTGATGTGGGGATTGTCCAGGAGGAATGACCCACAAGCGCAAAGCGAGGGCAGATGGCCATGGACCTGGAGGACCTGGTCTCGGGGGAGAAGATGATCGTCAGCGCCCACTCGGGCGGTGTGCTGATCCCCGATTCCTTCATCAACAAGAGACAGCACCTCAAGGCGCTGCGTGCCGACCACGACGAGCTCCAGGGGGCTCACCGGTGGACGTTCGCGAAGTCGGGTGACGACACCTTCGTCATCGGCCATGTCAGCAGCGGGCGTTACATGGAGCCGCTGCGCAAGAGCGAGACCAGCGCGGTCTACGAGAACGTCAGGTACCAGGGCCCGATCCTGCTGGAGATCGGCCCGCTCGCCGACGCGCGGGACCAGTGGGAGCTGCGGAAGAAGGGGGACTACTACCAGATCGGCCTCAAGGACTCCCGGTTCGTGGTGGGCCTGACCCACCCGGACCACGGCGACAGCTGGGTCACCCTCCTCGACCCCTGGTGGAGCATGGACCGGCTCTGGCTGATCCAGGACGCTCCGAGCTGAGCCGTGGCACGCGTGGCGCGCGGCGGTCGATCAGGCCGCCGCGCGCCGCGTCCCGCCCGTTGAACCCCGCCCTTTGAACACCGCCCTTTGCCCCGCCCGTTCAGCCTCGCTCGACGGCGGCCCAGTGGCGGCGCAGCTCCTCGGCGCCCTGCCGGGGCTGTTCCAGCGGCCACCAGTGGTCCGCGTCGAGGGCGACGAACCGGGCGCCGGTGCGGGCGGCCAGCTTCACGCCGTGCTGGGGCGCCTGGTACCGGTCGTGGTTGCCCCAGATGACCAGCCCCGGGGGGAGTTCGGCGTTCTCCTCCGGCCACCAGTCGCCGATGTAGACCGCGGAGCGGTAGAAGGCCAGGCCGGCGTTGAACATGGTGGCGTCGTAGTGCTCCGCGGTCACCGGGGCGTGGTACTCGGGCACGCCCGCCTCGCCGAGGCCGATGATCTGCCACTCGCGCGGGTAGCCGAGGTACTCGTCCCTGGCGGCCTCGCCCAGGGTGGTGGTCTGCCAGACCCGCGCGTTGTGGTGCCACGCCCAGTCCGGGTCGCAGGTCGAGGTGAGCGCCCAGCTCCGCAGCAGTTCGGGGTTGTTCTTCAGCACGCTGTGCAGCACCATGCCGCCGACGTCGTGCGCGACGACGTGCACGGGGCGGCGGAACCTCCGGAGTTCGCCGGTGAGCCACTCGGCGAGCTCCCAGCGGGTGCCGGTGAGGCCGCCCGGCATGGCCCGGCCGTAGCCCGGCAGGTCGAGGGCGACCGTGTCATAGCCGCGCAGGTGCTCGCGCAGCGGATCCCAGAGCCGGTGCGTATCAGGATAACCATGGACGAAAACGACCTTGGTGGACATGGCTTGCCTTCCAATCCTCGGTGGACGGTCGCGCGGGAAGCGGGGCGGTGTGCGAACCGGGTTCAGGAGAGCTCGGCGACGGACGCCAGCGCCCGGTCCAGGGGGACGTCGCCGCCGGAGAGGTCGAAGAGTCGGTGGTGGGTGGCGGGCTGGTCGACGCAGGCGATGGCCACGGCCGCCAGGTCGCCGCGGGAGAGCGAGCCGCCGTCGAGGTTCCTGGCGACCGTGACGTGGCCGGTGGGGCCGCCGTCGGTCAGCCACGGCGGCCGGATCACCGTCCAGACCAGGCCGGAGCGGACCAGGTGCTCGTCGGCCTGGCCCTTGGCGGCGGCCACCCGCCAGAGGAGGAACCGGAGGGAGAGGGGGATGCGCCGGGGGTCGTCGCTGCCCATCATGGAGATCTGCACCCAGCGCCTGACGCCCGCCCGCTCGGCCGCGTCGATGGCCCTGATGACGCCGTCCCGGTCCACCCGCCGCGCCTGCCGGCCGGAGACGGTACGCCCGGCCGCCGCGTTGATGACGACCTCGCAGCCGCCGAGCGCGGCCTCGATCTCGGCGGGTGAGGACGAGGCCAGGTCGAGCAGGACGGCCTCGGCGCCCGCCGAGCGCAGCCGGGCGGCGGCCTCCTGCCCGCGGGCGGTGGCGCGCACGTCCCGACCGGCCGCCAGCAGTTGCCTGACGACCACGCTGCCGGTGCCGCCGGTGGCGCCGAAGACGGCGATCTTCATGGATTCCCCTCGGTGGGTGTGGTGCCGCCTGGCCGTGTCAGCGGGCGGCGGCCGGGCGGAAGCTGGCGGAGGCGACGGGCGGTGCGGCGGCGGCCGGCGCAGGGTGGGCCGGGCAGCCGGCCAGCGCCGAGGCGGCCTCGGCCGACGAGGGCGCGGCGCCCCAGACGGCGCAGGCGCACACGGCCCCGGCGACGGCGGCGGGCGCGGCCGGGCCGGCCGCCGCGGCCGCCGGGGCGAACGAGGCGGCGGCGCCGCCGACGCCCAGGGCGGCCGTGCCCCGGAGCAGGGCACGTCTCCCCATCGAGGACCGGGCCGACGACATCTCAGGCATGGGAACTCCCGTGGAGTGGAGGGCACCTGACGGTACCCCAACTAACGATAGTTGCACTATCGACAGCGGTGCTCACAGTTTGGGCCCTGTACCACCGCCCACGTCGGCGGCCGTCCCGACCGGCTCGGCCCGCTGCCCGACGGGCCGGGTGCGGGCCAGGTCCTCCGGCGAGTCCTCGACGGTGTGCCGCATGGCGAGCCGCAGCAGCGGCGGCGCCATCAGCGAGGTGACGACGGCCACCAGCACGATGATCGTGTACGCCTCGGTGGACAGGATCCCGAGCCGCATCCCGACCATGGCGATGATCACCTCCACCACCCCGCGGGCGTTCATCCCGGCGCCGAGCGCCAGCGACTCCCACCGGGTGAGCCCGCTCAGCAGCCCGCCGATCGCCGCGCCGAGGAACTTGCCCACGATGGCCAGCACGACGATGGCCAGCGCGATCGCCAGGGTCTCGGGATCGGCCAGCGCCGTCAGGTCCATCCGCAGCCCGGCGGTGGCGAAGAAGATGGGGGCGAAGACGTAGAGCGTGATCGACTCCACGGGCGCCGTCCAGCCCGGCCGGCCCCCCGGCGCCGCGCCGATCAGCCAGCCCACCAGGAAGGCGCCGAGGATGGCCTCGAGCCCCAGCGCGTGGGTGCCCGCCGCCGCGAAGAGCACCAGGACCACGGTGGCCACCACCGGCGCCGAGTCGCCGCCGGAACGATGGGCCCAGCTCATCAGCGGGTTGATCACCAGCCGCCCGACGAGCGGCGAGCTCGCGAACACCGCGACGGGGGTGATGATCGCCACCGCGACGCTGCCGCCGCTCAGCCCGGTGGTCGCCATCGCCGTGACCATGGGCAGCATCAGCCAGCCGAAGGCGTCACTGATGGTCCCGCTCACCAGGATCAGCTGACCGATCTTGCGGTGCATCAGGTTCATGTCGATCAGCGTCTTGGCGATCACCGGGATCGCGCTCACGCACATCGCGACGCCGAGGAAGAGCGCGAACACGATGGCTTCCGAGCCCGGCTCACGCAGCGAGTCGGCCAACAGGAGGCCGGCGCCGATGCCGAGCCCGAGCGGCAGCACCACCCCGGCCGCGCCGACGGTCAGCGCGGTGGTGCCGTGCCGGCGCACCAGCGACTTGTCGAGGTGCATACCGCTGATGGCCACCAGCATCAGGACCCCGAACTGCCCCACCGCGTCCAGGAGGTGCACCTGGTCGACGGAGAGCCAGTCGCCGAGACCGGGAAGGAGGCCGCTCAGCAGCGAGGGGCCTAGGATGATGCCGACGGTGAGCTCGCCGGCGATGGCGGGCATGCCGAAGCGCATGGCCAGGCGACCCAGCAGGAAGGCGGCGCCGAGCAGCAGGCCGACCTGGAGCAGGAAGGTCAGCAGCGGATGTCCCGACAGCGGCGCGGGTGGGGCCGCGGCCAACAGGTCGGTCATGGTCGTCCCCTCACCCGCGCCGGGAAGCGTGCCGGACGTAGCGGCCGTAGGTCAGCTCGCGCAGCACGTCGTCCCCGCCCTCGACGATCGAGATATGGCGCATGTCGCGCAGCAGCCGCTGCACCGGGTGCGCCTCCGTGTAGCCGAGGCCGCCGAAGCCCTCGGACACCGCGCTGACGATCCGCCAACCGACCTGCCCGCAGTGCATCTTGGCCATCACCGCCGACTTCAGCACGCCCTGGCCGTGGAAGGCGGCGGCCGCGTCGGGGCGGGCGTAGAGCTCGTCGTACTCGTCGGCGGCCCGCCAGCACACCGACTTCAGGCTCTCCAACTCCATCTCCAACTGCCCCATCCGGGCGGCGAAGACCGCGTTCTGAGCGAGCGGCCGGCCGCCGAGCCGTTTGCCGGCCGCATAGTCCATGGACAGGTCGCGGGCCCGCCGGGCGATGCCGATGGAGATCGCGGCCATCAGGATCCGGCTGCCGTTGAGGCCGACCTCCAGGACCCGCAGTCCGTTGCCGGTCAGCTCGTTGGCCGCCGGCACCACGCAGTCGGTGAAGGTCGCCGGATAGGTGCCGGTGCCGTGCAGCCCCGACATCGGCCAGCGCGGCCCCGGCGTGAAGCCCGGGGCGCCGGCGGGCACCAGGACCACGGAGAAGTCCCGGTGGTCCGCCGCGTTCCTGGCCAACACCAGGCAGAACCGGCCGAAGGCGAGGTTGGTGGAGAACGCCTTCTCGCCGTCGACCACGAGCCGGTCGCCGTCCCGTCGGAAGGTGGTGGCGGTCAGGGCGAGTTCGCTGCCGGCCGCCGCCTCGCTGCCCAGCGCCGCGCAGAACGTGCCGGCCTTCGCCATCTCGCCGAGGTACCGCTCAGCGACCTCGGCGGTGCCGTAGAACTCCAGCATCCGGGAGCCCAGGATCGGCAGCATCGCCGTGAAGGCGAACCCCGGGTCGTGGTAGGCGAGTCGGGCGACCAGGTCGACGGAGGCGCGCAGCGGGACCCCGGCCCCGCCGAGGCGGGCCGGCAGCCACCAGTTGGCGAGGCCGGCGGCGCGGAACTTCTCCCAGAGCGGATGGTCGTCGTCGTACACCGTGTCGGGTCCCGGCGCCGGCGCGTCCGCGAGCGTCCCGGTGACGAACGCCCGGAACTCGTCGGCGAAACCGGCCGGCACTGTGCTCTCCTCCCGCGGCCCGCTCATGCGCCCGCGTCGCCGGCCGGGCCCGCCACGGCCGGCCGGATCTCGTTGAGCACGTGGACGATGTCGCTGATGGTCTCGACGTCGTTCAGGTGCTCGTCGGATATCTTCACCTGGTACTTCTTCTCCAGGAAGACGAGGAAGTCCATCAGGTTCAGCGAATCCATCCCCAGATCGTTCTCCAGGGACGAGGCGCCGCTCACCTCGACTTCCTCCAGATCGAGGTCGAGCTGTTCGGAAAGCGCGTGGAGATCCGCGACGATCTCTCCCGAGCTGATGGTCATCAGTTATCGTCTCCCGAGTTACGCGAAATGGAGTCCGGCCACTGGAGAATGGTCGCTCCCCAGCTCGCGCCCGCGCCGAAAGCGGTCAGCAACATTCTTTCCTTGCCAGCCAGCACGCCATTGGCGCGAGCCCGGCTCAGGGCCATCGGAATGGAGGCGGCCGCGGTGTTCCCGATATCCGTGAGATCCACCAGGGACTTCTCGGCGGGCAGGCCGAGTTCCCTCGCGACCTCGTTGAGAATGCGGACGTTCGCCTGGTGCGCCACCAGCAGGTCGACGTCGTCGACCGACATCGACCGGTCGGCGAGCGCCCGCCGGCAGGTCTCCACCATCCGGGCGACCGCGTGCCGGTAGGTGGCCCGCCCGTCCATCCGCAGGTACGGGTCGTGCGGGTCCTCCCCGGCGGCCCGCGGGAGGGCGCTGCCGCCGGACCGCACGTGGGCCAGGGCCCACAGGTTGCCGTCGGAGCCCAGGTGCACCCGCCCGACGGCGCCCAGCTCGTCCGGGTCGCCGGCCCGCAGCACCATCGCCGCGGCGCCGTCCCCGAAGATCGGGGCGGTGCCCCGGTCGCCCGGATGGATGATCGACGAGTACTTCTCGGCCCCGACCAGCAGCACGGCGCGGGCGTTGCCCGTGCTGATCAGGCCGGACGCCACGCCGAGGCCGGCCAGGAAGCCGGTGCAGGCCGAGTTCACGTCGAACGAGCCGGCGCCCGCGAGACCCAGTTCGCTGGCCACCACGGGCGCCGTCGCCGGGCACTTCATGTCCGGCGTGGTGGTGGCCACGATCACCAGGTCGACGTCCCCGACCGTGGCCTCGGCGAGGGCGGCGCGTCCCGCCCTGACGCCGAGCACCGAGGTGGGTTCGTCGTCGCCGGCCCTGGCGCGGGCCCTGATCCCGGTCCTGGTCCTGATCCACTCGTCGCTGGTGTCCATCCGCAGCGCCAACTCGTCGTTGGTCTCCCGACCTGCGGGCAGATAGTGGCCGATGGCATCGATAACCGCGGCGCGAGCCATGCTGATCCCCTCGCTCATAAGGCGGCACATCACTGCGGTAATTGCTACCGGCCGCACATCAAAGGAGTATCAATCGCGCATACAGTTCCCGTCAGTCGGCCCGGAATTCCGCCCGCGACGTGACGCAGGTAACTCCGGCCCATCTCCGGTGGTACCACTTTAGGGGAAGTCGGGTGGAACTTAAGGGGGCATCGGTTGCGCCGCGCCACGGCCGGTCGCTTAACTCGAATCGTCTCCACCGACCCCGAGACCGAGGAGTGTCCGGTGACCCAGGATGCCGCCCAGGCCGTGTCGCAGCTGCACACCGCCGTCCGCTCGATCGTCGCCGAAGAGCTGGAAATCGAGCCGGAAGAACTCACCGAGAGCGCCAACTTCGAAGAGGAATACGAGGCGGACTCCCTCTCGTTGCTGGCGATCGTGGCCCGTTTCGAGCACGAGTTGGACGTCACCATTCCGTCCGACCGCGTCGGCGAGATGGTCAGTCTGGAAATGGTCCTCAAGCTCGTGACCGAGCACCGCGGAGCGGGCAGTGATGTCTGAGCCGAACACCCGGCGCGTGGCGGTCACGGGTCTCGGCGTCGTCAGCAGCGTCGGAATCGGGGTGGAGCCGTTCACCGAGTCCATCAAGGCCGGTCGCAGCGGGATATCCCCGATCAGCAGCTTCGACGCCAGCGGCTACGACAAGCGCAACGCCGGCGAGGTCAAGGACTTCGACCCCGGCGCGATCCTGGAACGCCTCGACCCCGAGGACTGGGGCCGCAGCGGCCAGTTCGCCGCCTCCGCCGCGCGGCTCGCCGTCCGTGACGCGGGCATCGACCCCGAACTGCTCAGCGCCTCCGCCACCGGCTCCGCCATGGGCACCGCCAGCGGCGAGCCGCGGGTGATGTACGGCATCGCCGAGCAGTGGTCGAGGACCGGCGGCGACGAGTTCGGCCCCGGCCCGGTGGGCAGCGCGCCCGCCAACCGACTGGCCGGCGCCGTCAACAGCGAACTCGGCCTCACCGGCGAGGCCGTCACCTTCGGCACCGCCTGCTCGGCCAGCAACTACACGCTGGGCTACGGCTACGACCTGGTCCGCACCGGGGAGGCCGACTTCTTCCTGGCCGGCGGCGCCGACTCGGTCAGCCGCTACACCCACCTCGGCTTCTCGCTCATCGGCATCATCTCCGAGATCCTGCGTCCCTTCGACAGCAAGCGCTCCGGCATCGTCACCGCGGAGGGCGGCGTCTGCCTCCTGCTGGAGCCGCTGGAGCACGCCGTCGCGCGCGGCGCCCGGATCTACGCCGAGATGCTGGGCTACGGCGTCAACTGCGACGCCAAGCACATGACCCAGCCCGACGTCCCCACCATCACCTCCTGCATCCAGGCGGCGCACACCTCCGCCGGCGTCAAGCCACAGGAGATCGACTACATCTGCGCCCACGGCACCGGCACCCCGGCCAGCGACGCCGCCGAAGTCGCCGCGGCCCGCGCCGTGTTCGGCGACGACGTGCCGCCGATCAGCTCCATCAAGTCGATGCTGGGCCACACCATGGGCGCCGCCAGCGGCCTGGGCGCGGTGATCTGCTGCAAGGCGCTGGAGGAGGGCTTCCTGCCCCCGACCGCCACGCTGCGCGAGACCGACCCCGAGCTCGGCCCCGGCATCGACTTCGTGCCGGGCGTGGCCAAACCGGCCAACCTCAACATCGTCGAGAACCACGGCTTCGCCTTCGGCGGCAACAACGCCATCACCGTCTTCGGGAGGGTCAAGTGACCACGTCGGTCCTGGACCCGGTCGCCATCACCGGCTGCGGCGTGGTCTCCCCTGCGGGCGCCGGGCTCGACGCCCTGCGCGCGCTGCTCGACGGCGAGACCACGGCCAACGCCACGCCCGTCGCCGAGGACGCGGAGGCGCTGCCGCCGGTCGCCGTGCGCACCGTCCCCGAGATCCGCCTCGCCGACTACGTCGGCCGCAAGGGCACCCGCCGGCTCGACCGCATGATCGGCTTCACCCTGATCGCCACCCGGCTCGCCCTGGAGTCCGCCGGCGGCGCCGACGACGACGCGCTGCGCGCCAGGACCGGCGTGGCCGTCGGCACCACCACGGGCAGCGTGCGCAGCGTCTACGAGCTCGCCCACTCCATCTTCCGGCCCGAGGTCGGCTACGTGCCCTCCCGGTTCCCCAACTCCGTGATGAACTCCTGCGCCGGACAGGTCGCCGTCTGGAACGCCTTCCAGGGCGTCAACTCCACCCTGGCCAACGGGCACGCGTCGAGCGCGTCGGCGCTGCGCTACGCCCGCAACGCCATCCGCTTCGGCCACGCCACCCGGGTGTTCGTGGGCGGCGTGGAGGAGCTGAGCCCGCAGGTGGCCTGGGGCTGGCACAAGTCGGGCACGCTCACCCAGGACGCCCTGCTCGGCGAGGGCTGCGCGATGCTGGTCGCCGAGGACCCCGCGCGGGTCGGCGACCGCGAGGTGCTGGCCGAACTGCTCGGCGCCGAGGTCGGCTACTTCGACCCGCGCGACCGCCGGATCACCCCGGCCCGCGGCCTCGCCCGCTGCGTCACCCGGCTGCTGGAGCGCGCCGGACTGACGGCGGGCGACGTGGACCTCGTCTCGCCCGGCGCCGCCAGCCAGCACGGCGCCCGCGCCGTCGAGGAGTACGGGCTGCGGCTCGCGCTCGGCGAACTGCCGGCCGCCGTCCGGGTCTCCGAGGCGGTCGGCGACTGCTACAGCGCCAGCGGTGCCCTCCAGGCGGCCGCGGTGCTCGCCCGCTGGTCGGGAGGCTCCCACCCAGGTGAGCGGCACGCCCTGGTCACCTCGCTCGGCACCGACGGCTCCGTCGGCTGCTTCCTGCTGCGCCGCCCGGCCGCGTAGCCGGCACCGCCCCACGCGCCACACCGGACCAAGTCAACGAGAACAGGTGGATCATGAAGACCGATTTCGACGTGATCATCGTCGGCGGCGGCCCCGCCGGCTCCTCCGCGGCCTCCTACCTGGCCAAGGAGGGCCTCTCGGTCGCCGTCTTCGAGAGCGAGATGTTCCCGCGGCCGCACGTCGGCGAGTCCCTGGTGCCGGCCACCACCCGGGTGCTGCTGGAGACCGGCGTGATGCCGAAGATCGAGGAGGCCAACTTCCCCAAGAAGTACGGCGCCACCTGGACCACGCCGAGCAAGCACGCCGTGATGAACCAGCCCTCGCTCTCGATGGACTTCGCCGTCGACGGGCACGCCGAGGTCAGGTTCGGCGAGCGGGCCCAGGAGGGCGTGGACCGCGACTACACGTACCACGTCGACCGCGGCAAGTTCGACCTGATCCTGCTGAAGCACGCCGAGGAGCTGGGCGCGAAGGTCTTCCAGGGCGTCCGGGTGTCCAAGGTCGACTTCGACGACCCCGAGCAGGTCACGGTGACCGTCAGGATCGGCCCCAGGTCGACCGACTTCACCGCGAAGGTGGTGGTCGACGCCTCCGGGCGGCAGACCCTGATCGGCAGGCAGCAGAAGATCAAGATCGGCGACCCGCACTTCGACCAGTACGCCGTCCACACCTGGTTCGACGGGCTCGACCGGGGCGCGCTCTGCCAGGACCCCAAGGAAGTCGATCACATCCAGATCCACTTCCTGCCGATGAACGACACCTGGGTCTGGCAGATCCCGATCACCGACACCATCACCAGCATCGGCGTGGTGACCCAGAAGAAGCAGTTCGCCGAGCTCAACGCGGACCGCGAGAAGTTCTTCTGGAAGTTCGTCGGCACCCGGCGCGACCTGACCGAGGAGCTGAAGAAGTGCGAGCGGGTGCGGCCGTTCCGCGCGGAGGGCGACTACAGCTACTCCATGGAGCAGGTCGCCGGTGACCGCTACGTGCTGATCGGCGACGCCGCCCGGTTCGTCGACCCGATCTTCTCCAGCGGCGTCAGCATCGCGATGAACACCGCCCGACTGGCCACCCGCGACATCATCGCGGCGGCCAAGGACGACAAGTTCGACCGGTCGCGGTTCGCCGAGTACGAGCGCCTGCAGTCGATGGGCACCCGCAACTGGTACGAGTTCATCCAGATCTACTACCGGCTCAACATCCTCTTCGCCGAGTTCGTCCAGGACCCCAAGTTCCGGATCGACGTGCTCCAGCTGCTCCAGGGCGACATGTACGAGGAGAGCCCCAAGGCGCTGGTCGCCATGCGCGAGTCGATCAGGGAGGTGGAGAACGACCCGGGTCACGTCTGGTACCCGTACCTCTCCAACCTCAGGACCAGCGTCCCCACCAACGCCTAGGGAGGCGGGCGTTGACCGGAGATGTCGCCGCACCGTCCGTGCCCGAGGCGCCCGACGTGCGGGACCGAGTCGCCGAACTCCGCCAGATCAGGACGGAGAACGGCAAGGGCATCAGCCAGCGGGCCACCGACAACCAGCGGGCCAAGGGCAAGCTCACCGTCGACGAGCGGCTCGCGCTGCTCTTCGACAAGGGCACCTTCAGCGAGATCGAGCCGCTCCGCAGACACCGGGCCACCGGCTTCGGCCTGGAACGGCAACGCCCCTACACCGACGGGGTGGTGACCGGCTGGGGCCTGGTGCACGGCCGCACGGTCTTCGCCTACGCCCATGACTTCCGCATCTTCGGCGGCTCGCTCGGCGAGTCGCACGCGGAGAAGATCCACAAGATCATGGACATGGCCGAGACCGCGGGCGCCCCGCTGGTCAGCCTCAGCGACGGCGCCGGGGCCCGTATCCAGGAAGGCGTCATGGCGCTCGCCGGCTACGGCGGCATCTTCCGGCGCAACGTCGCCGCCTCCGGCGTCATCCCGCAGATCAGCGTGATCCTGGGGCCCTGCGCCGGCGGCGCCGCCTACTCGCCGGCGCTCACCGACTTCGTGTTCATGGTCCGCGGGATGTCGCAGATGTACATCACCGGGCCCGACGTGGTGAAGGCGGTGACCGGCGAGTCCGTCTCCCACGAGGAACTCGGCGGCGCCGCCACCCACGCCAGGATGTCAGGGGTGGCCTCCTTCGTGCACGACACCGAGGCCGAGTGCCTGGAGGAGGTGCGCTACCTGCTGTCCCTGCTGCCGGCCAACAACCGGGAGCGGCCGCCGGTGGTGCCCACGGACGACCCGGCCGAGCGGCGCGGTGAGGCGCTGCTCGACCTGGTGCCGGCCGACCCGCGCCGCTCCTACGACATGCGGGCCGTCATCGAGGAGATCGCGGACCACGGCGAGTTCTTTGAGGTGCACGCCCAGTGGGCGGGCAACATCCTGTGCGGCTTCGTCAGGCTCGCGGGCCAGACGGTCGGTCTGGTGGCCAACCAGCCCAACTCGTTCGCCGGGGTGCTCGACAGCCGGGCGAGCGAGAAGGCCGCCAACTTCATCGAGTTCTGCGACGCGTTCAACATCCCGCTGGTCACGCTGGTCGACGTGCCCGGCTTCCTGCCGGGCAAGGACCAGGAGCAGAACGGGATCATCAGGCACGGCGCCAAGCTGCTGTACGCCTACTGCAACGCCACCGTGCCGCGGATCTCGGTGATCCTGCGGAAGGCGTACGGCGGCGCCTACATCGTGATGGACTCCCGCTCCATCGGCACCGACCTGGCCTTCGCCTGGCCGATCAACGAGGTGGCGGTGATGGGCGCCGAGGGCGCGGCCAACGTGATCTTCCGGCGGGAGATCGCGGCATCCGACGACCCGGAGGCCACCAGGGCCCGGGTGGTGAGGGAGTACAAGGCGGAGCTGATGCACCCGTACTACGCGGCCGAGCGCGGCCTGGTGGACGACGTCATCGACCCCGCCGAGACCCGCTCGGTGCTGATCAGGTCGCTGGCCATGCTGCGCGCCAAGAAGGCCCACCTGCCCGAGCGCAAGCACGGCACGACGCCCGTGTAGGGCCTGAGCGGGGGAGCGAGAGGAGTCGCCGGATGTTGCTCGAGCCGATCCTGCCGCCCTGGGTGGCGGTCGCCGAGGCGTTCGGCGACCCGCCGGAGGCGGCGCTCCTGCCCGCGGAGGAGGCCGTCGTCGCGCGGGCCGCCACGCGGCGGCGGCTGGCGTTCACCACCGCCAGGCACTGCGCGCGGCTGGCCATGGGCCGGCTCGGGCTGCCGCCGGCGGCGATCCTGCCGGGGGCGCGCGGCGCCCCGGGCTGGCCCCCCGGCGTCACGGGGTCGATCACCCACACCACCGGCTACCGGGCGGCGGCGCTCTCGCGCGAGGCGTTGGCCGTCGGGGTGGACGCGGAGCCGCACGGGCCGCTGCCGGCGGGCGTGCTGGCGCGGATCGCCACGGCCGCCGAGGCGGCCGCGCTGCGCCGGCTGCCGCCCGGCACGCACTGGGACCGGATGCTGTTCAGCGCCAAGGAGAGCGTCTACAAGGCGTGGTTCCCGCTCACCGGGCGCCAACTCGGCTTCCACCAGGCCGAGATCTTCTTCGAACCGGACACAAGGTCGTTTTCGGTCGGGTTCCTGGTGCCGGCGCCCGAGGTGGGCGAGGCAGGGGCGGCGGGATTCCGGGGGCGGTTCGCGGTCGGTCGCGGATTGCTGGCGACCGCCGTCGCCGTTCCCGACGGGCGCACGCGTCACGCGGTGCTCACGAGCGCGATTCGGGCCCGATAAAGGTGAATTCACGCGCCTTGGCCGGCGCTTCACACCACGGGATCGAGAGCGCTCTCTACGGAGGATTCGCCGGGTGGCTTATGCTGAGGGAATGCGTATTGGAGAGCTGGCGCAGCGAACCGGAGTTTCGGTTCCGACGATCAAGTACTACGCCAGGGAAGGGATGCTTCCCGCGGGCGAGCGCACCAGCCCGAACCAGGTGCGCTACGACGAGTCCCATGTGCGCCGGCTCAAGCTGATCCGCGCCATGCTCGAGGTGGGCGGCCTGTCCATCGCGGCGGCCCGCGAGGTGCTGGCCGAGGTCGACTCGCCGGGCGGCACCGTGCACGACATGCTGGGCGTCGCCCAACTGGCCGTCAGCCGGGCCGCGGCCGAGCGAGGCACCGCGGAGGAGCGGATGCTGGCCGAGCGGGAGGTGGCGGAGCTGGCCCGCCGGCACGGGTGGAACCCGGCGAAGGCCGGGAAGAACCCGGGCTGGGCGATGCTGGTCCAGATCGTCACCACCTACCGTGACCTGGGCCAGGGGGAGATGCTGGTACTGCTCGACCGCTACGCGGAGGCGGCCAGCGAGTTGGCGGCCGCCGAGCTCGCGGTGGTGGGGGAGATGGCCGGCACGGACGGCAAGATCGAGGGCGTGGTGCTGGGCACCGTGCTGGGGGACGCGGCGATGGCCGCGCTGCGCAGGATCGCCCAGGAGGACACCTCCCAGCGGGTCACGGCGCGGGCCGAGTCCGCCTGAGCCGCTCGCTCGCCCCGCTCCAGGGCCCCTGACCCTCCGTCCGGCGACGGTCCGTCAGGGGCCTTCCTGTTGCCGGGAGTTCTTGGTGAGTTCTTGGCAGGGAGCCCCCGCCAAGAGGTGATAGTGACGGTATCGATAGTGTAGAGTGTAGCTCGTTGAGGGTGGCGAACGCCCACGGCGCCGGTCCGTGGGGGTGGCCATCCGGACGCCGGCACGCTCACGCCCATGCGCGCCTCGACGGAGTCGCGCGGGGCCCAACCAAGCGTCGGAAAACGCACGCCGCTTGGCCGTCCTGACATTCTTCCTGTGCGCGGTTCTCGCGATTTCCGCCGGGCGAAGGAGACGCCGTCGTTTCTCTTCCTCAGGGCTTCCGCAGGAAAGTCATCCAGCTCAGAAAAGTCACCCAGCGCAGAGAAAGAAACGGGAGACAGGAATGACAAGCAAGAGCCCTGGGGTGCTGTGGGCGCTCCTGGCGGCCTCGCTCCCCATGTTCATGGGGTCCCTGGACAACCTGGTCGTCACCACCGCCCTGGCCACCATCGCCGAGGACTTCGACACCACCCAGGCCGAGCTCCAGTGGGTGGTCAACGGCTACACGCTGCCGTTCTCGGGCGCGTTGCTGGCCGGAGCCGTGCTCGGCGACCGCATCGGACGGCGTCGCGTCTTCCTGTGGGGCATCGGCTCCTTCACGGTCGCCTCGGCCTTCTGCGCGATGGCCGATTCCGTGGGGTGGCTGGTCGCCGCCCGGGTCCTCCAGGGCGCCGGCGCCGGCCTCATCCTGCCGGTCTCGCTGACGCTCGCGGTGGCCGCGGTCAGTCGTGAGCAGCGCAACATGGCGGTCGGCGTCTGGGGCGCGGTCAACGGCATCGGCATCGCCGTCGGCCCGCTGGCCGGCGGCCTGGTGACCGAGGGCCTCGACTGGAGCTGGATCTTCTGGATCAACGTGCCGGTCGGCCTGATCGCCTTCCCCCTGGCGATGTGGGCCATCCGGGAGAGCCGGGGCGACGACCGCAGTCTCAACGTCACCAGCCTGGTCCTGGTCGTCGGCGCCGTCGTCGTCGCCGTCTGGGGCATCGTGCAGGCGGCCGACCACGGCTGGGGCGAGACCAACGCCGTCGTCGCGCTGGTCGCCGCGGCCGTGCTGCTGATCGGCTACATCGTCCACGAACGGCGCGCCCAACAGCCGCTGATCCCGCTGCGCATGTACCGGATCCCGGCCTTCATGCTCAGCAACGCCGTCGCCTTCACCATGTACTTCGGTGTCTTCGGCTCGATCTTCTTCCTGGCCCAGTTCCTCCAGGGACCCATGGGCTACGGCCCGCTCGAAGCCGGCCTGCGGACTCTTCCCTGGACGGCGGCGCCCATGGTGGCGGTGCCCATCGTGAGCGCGCTGGTGGACCGGTTCGGCGGCGGGATCCTGCAGGCGATCGGCTCGGGCCTCCAGGCCGTGGCGCTCGCCTGGATCGCGCTCGTCGCCGAACCGGACCTGTCCTACGGCGCGATGATCGCCCCCATGATCCTGGCCGGCATCGGCATGGGCATGGTCTTCGCGGCCAACCCGGCCACCGTCATCGGCTCGGTGCGCGACGCCGAGCACAACAAGGCGTCCGGCGTGAACAACACCGTCCGCGAGTTCGGCGGCGCACTCGGCATCGCCGTGCTCACCACCATCTTCACCCACGGCTTCGACGGCCACCCGATCGCGGGCCCGGAGGACGCCGGCGAGGCGTTCGTCGCCGGCCTCGAGCCCGCCCTGTGGTTCGGCGTCGCCGTGGTCGCGCTCGGCGCCGTCCTCGGCCTGTTCATCCGGCACGGCGGCGGCGCCGGGACCCCGCCGCCCGCCGAGGGCTCGGCGGCCGAGCGGGGCCTGCCGGAACAGGGGCTCACCGTCACCGAGTCGCGCTGACTCGCGGCCGGCCCTCGAATACCACTACCCCGCCCCCGCGCGTCCGGGGGGTGACCGTCCCCGCGGCACCCCCCGGGCGTGGCCCCCACCGGCCGATCACCAGTCGACGCGTGTCACCTCCGAGTCCCGGTGCCAGGTTGCCATGTACCTGCCAGCCCACCGGGCGGCGGTGCGCGAGCCGCCACGACTTCGCCAAGAGGAGCCACCAGCCATGACCACCCCAGGAACCCGCCGCGGCCACCGCGCCGCCCTCGCCCTCTGCGCCAGCGGACTGCTGCTCACCGCGCTCCAGGTGCCGGCCACCGCCGTCGGCCACCAGGGCCCCGACCGCCACGCCCACGGGCGGCACTGCCCGGACGACGAACTGCCCGCGGCTGTCACCGCCGTCTCGCCCGAGCTGTACCCCGAGGGCGTCGCCTGGGACCCGACCCGGGACGCCTTCCTGGTCACCTCGTCGCGGCAGGGGAACGTCTCCGTCGTCACCCCAGACGGCGAGGTCAGCGAGCTCACCCCGAGCATCGGTCTTGTCTCCACCCTCGGCATCAAGGTCGACACCCGCAGGAACCGGATCATCGTCAGCTACACCGACTACTGGGTCAGGCGGATGCTGCCCGTCGAGCAGCCGCCCACCTCCGGCGTCGCCATCATCGACCTCACCACCGGACGGCTGCTGCGGAAGGTCGACACCGGACAGGGCCGCGAGAACTCCTTCGCCAACGACCTGGCCTACGACACCCGCACCGGCACGGTCTACGTCAGCGACTCCGTCTCCGCCACCATCCAGCGGATCGACACCAGGGGCCGGGTCAGCGACCTGGTGACCGACGAGCGCTTCGCCGCCGAGTTCATCGGCCTCAACGGCATCGCCTGGCACCCCGACGGCTACCTGCTCACCACCCGCTACGACACCGGCGAGATGTTCCGGGTCACCCTGCGCGGCGAGCCCCGCGTCACCCGGGTCGAGGTCCCCCAGTCCCTGGTCGGCGTCGACGGCATCACGCTGCGCTCCGACGGCACGCTGCTGGCCGTCCAGAACGAGCTCGGCGCCGGCCTCGGCATGGAGCGCGGCGACACCGCCGTCACCGCCCTCGCCTCGCGCGACGGCTGGCGCACCGCCCAGGTCGTCGACCGCACCGACCCCTGGGCCTTCCCCGCGCCCACCACGATCGCCGAGACCCCCGGCGGCGCCTACGCCGTCAGCGGCCAGGTCGACGTGCTGATGGGCGGCGTCGGCACCGCCGACACCTTCTGGCTCCAGCGCGCCGGGTTCTGAACCAGCGCCGGCCCGTGGCCGGTCCCATCCGGCCGAAGGAGGAGGCCGCATGGCACGAACGACCGCCAGGGAAAGACGCGACCGCGTTCTCAGGGCGGCAGTCAGGGAGTTCTCCAGGGGCGGATACCACGGCACCACGACCGCTGTTATAGCCAGGCGTGTCGGCGTGTCTCTGCCCTGTCTTTCCCGGCTCTTTCCCACCAAACAGTCACTCTTTCTGGAGGTGGTGAACCTTTGCCTCGCCGAGATCCGCACCACATTGCTCGAAGCGGCCGCTTCGGCCCCTGCCGAAGAACGGCACCGCGCCATGGCCGAGGCGTACCGGCGGCTCATCTCGGACCCGGAGAAGTTGCTCATGCAACTCCAGGTGTACGTCTCGGTCGCCACCGCGGAAGTAAGCGGTGACCTGCGGCTCGGTGCGGCGATCCGGGAGCGCTGGATGCAGCTGTGGGACGACTCGCACATCGTCCTGAGCGCCGACGGAGGGGAAACCACGTACTTCATCGCGCACGGCATGCTGATCAATGCCCTGATGGCGATGGGATTTCCCGCGACCCATCGGGTGTGGTCGGGTTTCGAGTTGCTCGACACCCCACTCGCGCGAGCGGCCCCCGGTCACCCGTAACAGTCGTCGACGACGGCTTTTATGCGTGCTGTATCTGTGGTTGACGGCATTCCGTGAGACTCGTAGGCGACCATTTCCGAGAAATCGAGGGACGGGTAATGACCACGCATGGGGACCCGGAACCGGACCCAGATTCCTCCGAGCCACGCCACGAACGCACCCTGGACCGCGCGCTGGTCCACAAGGCCGCGGTCTCCGAGGTGTTCGTCACCGACGTCAGACCCACCGGCGAGCGGACGGTGCGCACGGCCGTTCAACTGCCCCTCGTCCACGCCTACTACAACGACCACGTGCAGTCGCCCGCCACCCACGACGCGCTGCTGTTGCTGGAGGCCGGCCGGCAGGCGGCCATCGCCGGCACCCACGCCCACATGCGGTTCGACCACGACACCACGATGATCGTGGACCGCTTCACCTTCGCCCTCGACGACCTGAAGGCGCTGGTGATCGGCCCCCAGCCGGGCAGCGTGCTGATCGACACCGAGTACATCGGCGAGCCCAACAGGGCCGGCCGCTACCGCAAGGGCAGGGTGGCCCAGCGGTACCTGGTGGGCGGCGAGCCGGTCGGCGAGCACGTGATGGACGTGCTCTTCCTGCGGCACCGGGAGAACGACGCCCTGCGCCGCGCCCAGCGGGGCACGCCCGCCCCGCTGACCTCCGACTACGAGGACGCGCGGCCCGGCGACGACCCGCGGCGGGTGGCGCCGGAGCGCGTCGGTCGGGTGCACCCGCTGAACGTGGTGCTCGCCGGCGAACTGGTCGACGAGGCAGGCGTCAGCGCGGAGTTCACGCCCAGCTTCCGCAACCGGTCGCTCTTCGACCACGTCTACGACCACCTCCCGGCCATGACGCTGGTCGAGGGGGCCAGGCAGCTGGCCCTGCTGAGCCTCGACGCGCCGCGCACCACCCACACCGTGGGGATCGCCGCGCACTTCGCGCGCTTCGCCGAACTCGACGACACCGTCCGGCTCTCGGCCCCCCGCCCCGGGCCGCCCGACGAGGAGGGGCGCGTCACCCTCCCGGTCACCTTCCACCAGAACGGCGCCGAGATCGCCTCGGTCACGATGACGATGGGGAGCCTCCTGTGAGCGGAGCGAGCGGCCGGAACGGCGTGAACGGCGTGGACCGGTTCGGTGGTGAACGGATCGCGGTGTGGACCGACTTCGGCGGTGTCCTCACCCCGCCCCTCTCCCACACCATGGCCGTCTTCTGCGCCCGGGTCGGGGTGCGTCCCGAGATCCTGAACGAGGCGCTGGGCAAGGTCACGGCCCGCTACGGCACCGAGGACGTGATGCTGCCGATCGACACCCCGCTGGTCACCGAGGCGGAGTGGCTGGCGGAGATCGGAGAGGTGCTGGCCGCCGACCACGGGATCACGCTGCGGCTGACCACCCTGGCCGACATCTGGTTCGACGGGCGGGAGACCAACCACGCCTGGGTCGACGCGCTGCGCGCGGCCCGCGGGCGCGGCGCGTTCGTCGGGATGCTGTCCAACATGGTGCCGACCTGGGACGCCCACTGGCGCCGGATGGTCGATCCGGCCGAGCTCTTCGACGACGTGCTGCTCTCCTTCGAGGTCGGGCACCGCAAGCCGTCGCCCGAGATGTTCGCGCTGGCCGCCGAGCGGGCCGGGGTGCCGCCCGAGCGGTGCCTGCTCGTCGACGACCTGGCCCACAACTGCGCCGGCGCCGAGGCGGCCGGCTGGCGCGCGCTGCACTTCACCGACCCGGCCGAGGCCGTCGCCCGGCTCGCCGAGACAGTCGACAAGGGGGTCTGAACATGAGCCGTTCGGTGCTCGTCACCGGTGGCAACCGGGGCATCGGCCTGGCCGTCGCCAGGGTGCTGGCCGAGCAGGGGGACAAGGTGGCCGTCACCCACCGCACCGGCGACCCGCCCGAGGGTCTCTTCGGGGTCCGCTGCGACGTCACCGACCGCGAGTCGGTGCGCCGGGCGGTCGCCGAGGCCAGGGTGCAGCACGGGCCCATCCAGGTCCTGGTGTCCAACGCCGGCATCACCCACGACAAGCTGCTGGTCGGGATGGCCGACGAGAACTTCCGCTCGGTGCTCGAGACCAACCTGATGGGCGCGGTCAACGTCGCCCGCGAGGTCGCGCCGGACATGATCAAGGCGCGCTGGGGGCGGATGGTGTTCATGTCCTCGACCAGCGGCCTGACCGGCGCGCCGGGACAGACCAACTACGCCGCGTCGAAGGCCGCGTTGATCGGCTTCGCGCGCTCGCTGGCCCGCGAGGTCGGGCGCCGCAAGATCACCGTGAACGTGGTGACGCCGGGGCTGATCGAGACCGACATGTCCAGGGACGTCACCCCGGTCCGGCGCGAGAACCTGCTGGGCCAGACCGCGCTGCACCGGGTGGGGACCCCGGAGGAGGTCGCGCACGCGGTGCGGTTCCTGGTCAGCGAGGGGTCCTCGTACGTCACCGGCGCGATCCTGCCGGTGGGCGGCGGCCTCGGCCTCGGCAACTGACTTCCGGCCATCCGGCCGGGACGTGTTCCAACGATCGACGACCAACCACACTGTCAGGGAAGGCAGGTTCCACGGCATGTCGGAAAGCGTGCTCGAGATCGCCCACCAGATGGGGAAGATCTTCAACGACCTCGACGAGGAGGTCGCCCACCGCCTCGTGGCCCCGGAGTTCGTCGACTACGAGGCCCCTCCCGGTACCCCCGGCGGTCCGAACGGCTACCTGGGCACGGCCCGCTGGATGAACAGCGTCTTCGCGGACGCCAACTGGGAGCACCTCGACAGCTTCGCCGAGGGCGACAAGGCCGTGCTGCGGCTGCGGTTCACCGGCACCCACGTCGGCAACTTCCTCGGCGTCGAGGCGACCGGCAACAAGGTCGACGTCGAGCACATCCACATCTACCGGGTCGAGGACGGCAAGGTCGTCGAGCACTGGGCCTGCCGTCAGGACCTCTTCCTGCTGGCCCAGCTCGGGGCCGTGAAGCTGGAGCTGCCGCCGACCGGCGGTCCGCAGCACGGCTGACCCTCCGTCCGTGACGCGCCGGCCGCCGCCGCCACCGCGGCGGCCGGTTTCGCGTGCGGGGGCCGGCGTGGCGGCGCGCCAAAACGCGCCGGCACGATCGCGGCTTTGGCGGCGATCCGGTGCGGTTGCACATTCAAGGTCAACGGCACCTCTGGTTGCATTACTGTTATTTGACCTTTCGGGCGACTCCTGGGACCGAAAACAGTATTGTTGGCCGGCGGCTGTGAAGATATTATGAAAGTGGCCTATCTCGACCGGCGTTCTGATCCGACCAATCAGTTCAACCTACGGGGGAGAGTCAGATTCTGAGTCAACCGGAACGTGAACGAGAGGCGTCCACCACGGGGTGTGTGGTGGGCGGTGGGCGGGTGAATGGCGGGGAAATACTCCCCGAGTCGTCGATGATCGACCGCCTCTACGCCCGCTACGAGGAGCGGCTGGCGTACGCCCTGCTGGAGCGCCGGGACCTGCGCGCCGAGTGGCGCAGACAGTTCGGATACGTCTTCGACGACTGTCTGCGGAGCCTGAAGGTCGGCCGCGTGGTCGTCAACGACGACAAGGTGGCGCTGGCCTCCCTGTTGGGGGTCTCGACGGCGCTCTCCGGAATCCCGCTCGACAAGCTGACGCTCGCCTGGGGCGAGATGATCGACGTTTTCCTGTCTGGGCTCACCGGGTTCGGCGCCGGCCGGCTGCTGCCGACCGGAAGGACCCAACTCGCCCTCGCGGCGATCAACAGAAGCGTCGTCGAACGCAGCCGAATATCCTCGGTCTGGTACGAGAAAGCGTTACTGAAAAAGCTCGAAGGGCTTCGCACCGCGGACCGTAAGCGTGCCGCGCGCGAACTGCACGACTGGTTCGGCAGTAACATCAGCCTAGCACTCAGGAAACTCGAACTCCATAATCTGGCAACGGAATCGAAAGAAACTTTCTCGCGGCGACACATCGAGGATCTGCACGCGATACTGGGCAATCTTTTCGAGGGGGTCAGAAGGCTTTCCTCGGGTCTACGCCTGCAGACTCCGGTGTCCAACATCGACCGCGAGCTGCGGTCCTATGTCGACGCCTACGGGCTCGACCTGACCGATGTCACCATCTTCGTCGACGGAGACGAGACGGACGTGCCGTCGCATGTCCGCGGCGAGGTGTTCCTCGTGTTGCGGGAGTGCCTGCGGAACATTTTCACGCACGCCGGCGCCGGGCAGGCACTGGTCATGCTCCAACTGTCGGCGAGCCGGGTGTGCGCCGTCGTCCAGGACGACGGCCGCGGATTCGCGTCGAGTTCCGACGCCGTCGGTCCGCGCACCGGCAGCGGCCTGATCTCCATGAAGGAACGGATCAGGGCGCTCGGCGGATCCTTCACCATCACCAGCGTGCCGATGAACGGAACACGAATCGCCTTCCTCGTGCCCCTCACGGACGGACCCCATGACCTCGTCTGACCCCATCCGCATCGTGGTCGCCGACGACCACACCCTGCTGCGCGAGACGCTCTGCGAAACCCTGCTGGTGGAGGAGGACTTCGCCGTCTGCGGGGTGGCCGGCACCGGCGACGAGGTGGTCGCCGTCACCGGCGACACCCACCCCGACGTCGTACTGCTCGACCTCGGCATGCCGCAGCACGACCCGCTGGACACCGTGGCCCGGCTCCACCGGGTGTCGCCCCGGCCCAAGGTCATCGTGCTGACCGTCCACGACCGGGCCGACCTGGTGCGCCGGCTCATCGACGCCGGGGTCGCCAGCTACCTCTCCAAACACGTCAGCCGGAAGTACCTGGTCACCACCATCCGCAGCGCCCACGAGGGCCAGGGCGTCACCATCGCGGTGCCCGGCGGCTTCACCGTCGGCGGCGGCGCCGAGCAGTCCATCGTGCTCTCCCCCAGGGAGCTCGAGGTACTCACGCTGGTGGCCGACGCGCTGAGCAACCGGCAGATCGCCACCCGCCTCTCGATCACCGAGGGCACCGTCAAGCGACATCTGCGCAACGTCTTCGAGAAGTTGGGGGCGTCCTCCCGCATGGAGGCCGTGCGCACCGCGCGGGAGGCCGCTCTCATCACCCCCGAGTCCTCCTACCTCTGATATCCGGAGGACAGAATCTGCAGGTATGTCTGGTGCAGGTCGTCGGACGGCTCTATTCCGAGCTGTTCGTCGAGGCACCGGCGGGCGTCGTGGAAACTGCGCAACGCCTCGCCGCGCCTTCCGGAGCGGTGCAGCACCTCCATGAGTTGGGCCTGAAGCCATTCGTTCAGCGGGTCGGTGGCCACCAACTCGTAGAGTTCGGGGACGAGATCCCGATGCCGGCCGCTCCGCATGTCCGCCTCGATGCGCAACTCCAGAATTCGGGCCCGCTTCTCCGCGAGATGCGCCAGATGACCGGAGAGCACAGGACCTACCGGAATTCCCTCCAGCGCGCTGCCCCGCCACACCGCGAGGGCGGCGCGAAGCCGCTCGGCGGATTCCGCGTAACGCCCGGTGTCGAACAGCGCGCGCCCCTCGCGGGCCAGCCGGTCGAACCGGCTCACGTCCAGCAGTTCGTCCGGGATCGAGAGCTGGTAGCCCATCGGCCTGGTGTGCAGCGCCACTCCGGAGGACGGCCCGGGACCCGAGGAACTCAGCACCCGCCGCAGGTTGTAGACGTGCGTCCTGATCGTCGTCGCCTCGTTGCGCGGTGGGGATCCCGACCACAACTCCTCGCTGAGCGTCTCGATCGAGACGAAGTGATTGGCCCGCAGCGCCAGCAGTCCTGTCACCTTGGCCAGCTTGAACCCGCGTACCCGACACGTCGCGGAACTGCCTATCACTTCGAGTGGGCCGAGGACGTTGAGTCGCATTATGCACCTCTGAATCCCCCGGGTGGAAAACGCCCGGCACGGTCGATGAGGACGACTCATACAAGCATGGGCGACAGACCCCTGGCGATTCCACATAAAGGTCAACCGACACTGCCTCCAAAGGAGTAGACGGCTGCCCCTGAGTGCGCATCGGGAAAACCGGGAACGGGCGACGCCCCGATGGCATCATGAGGTGTCGTACGGAGAGCGGGCAACGATACCGGGGCACCGGAAGAGGATTGGCCATGAGGCTACGCGAAGAATACGGGAGGGAGTCCCGCACATGACGGGCTCGATATTGTCGGTACTTCGTCACCAGCCCGCACCTGACCCGAAACTCACCCTTTACCTGATGCACCACGCGGGCGGCTCGCACAGCACCTTCCGGCCATGGCTGCCGCACTTCCCCGAGGACTGGGAGCTCCGGCTGGTCGTCGCGCCGGGCCGGCCCAAGGCCGCCGCGCACCCCGCCGAGCGCCGGCTGACCGTGATCAGCGACGCCCTCGCCGACCGGCTGGCGGCGGAGAACCACGGGCCCTACGCGCTGTTCGGGCACAGCATGGGCGGCCTGGTGGCCTTCGCCGCCGCCCTGGAGACCCAGCGCCGGGGCGGTCCGCCGCCCGTCTGGGTCGGCGTCTCCGGGCACCCGGGCCCGTTCTTCTCGATCACCCGCTCCGACCCGCCGCTCCACGGCCTCCCGCCGGACGGGCTGCGGCGGGCGCTGACCGACCTGGGCGGGCTGCCCGACCGGATCCTGCGCGATCCGCTGCTCTGGGAGCGCGTGCGGCCCCTGGTCACCGCCGACCTGGAGGCCGCCGAGACCTGGGAGCCGGCCACCTCGCCGGCGCCCGTGCTGCGGCGGCCGCTGTCCGCCTTCTGCGGCGAGTCCGACCCGGTGGCCGACGAGCGGGACGCCCCGCACTGGGCCCGGCACACCACCGACTTCCTCGGCGTACGCTCCTTCCCCGGCGGCCACTTCTACTTCCTCGAGGATCCGGAACCGCTGGTCAAGCGGATCGTCGACGACATCCGCTCGGTACTACCGAGCCCCGCCCCGCGCGGCTGAGGCGCGGGGCGGGGCTCGGCCGGTGCCGGGGCTCAGGGCAGCAGCCGCAGCCCCTCGATGCCGGGCAGCGTCATCCGCACCACCACCGCCGGCCCGGGGTCGCCGAGCGAGGTGCCCAGGTGCGCGGTCACGAACAGCTGGTCCATGTCGGGCCCGCCGAACGCGAAGTTGGTGATGCAGGGCGTCCGGGAGTCCAACGAGCCGAGATCCCGCCCGTACCGGTCGCGCACCCGCACCAGACCGGTGCCGAAGTGGGCCACGAACAGCCGGCCCTCGGTGTCGAAGGCCAGGCCGTCCGGCTGCGCCTCGCCGTCGGTCCAGGTGTTGGGCTGGGACGGCAGCCGGGCGAAGACCGTCGGGCGCACCGGCCGACCCGGCTCGGGGAGCGCGAACCTGATGATCCGGTTCCGTCCGCTCTCCGAGACCAGCAGTGCCCGCCCGTCGGGGCTCAGCGCCAGGCCGTTGGGGTAGTCGAGCACCCCCTCGTCCCCCTCGTCCACCACCGTCATCAACTCCGCGCGCGGATGGGGCAGGTAGTAGACCCGGCCGGGCAACCCGCCCGCGAACGGACCCGGATCGGTGACATAGGCGCCGCCGGTCCGCGGGTCGATCGCCACGTCGTTGGCGGCCCGCAGCGCCCGCCCCCGGTCGTCACGGTCGATCACCCGCAGCACCGTGCCGTCCGCGTCCAGCCAGACCACGGCCCCCGGCGGGCCCATCTGCGCCACCAGATGGGTGCCGTCCGCCAGCACCTTGTGCCCGTTGGGCGCCCGGACGGCGCGCGTCCACTCGGTCACCGCGCCGTCCATGCCGATCAGCAGGATCTCGGTGCCCTGGGTGTTGGACATGAACAGCCGCCCCGCGGCGTCGAAGACCATGCCCTCGCAGCCGTGCGGGCCCATCCTGGCCACCTCGTCCACCCGCGGCACCGGCAACAGCGGCCCCGCGGCCCGATCGTCGTCGACGGGGGACGCGGCCCGCTCACCGGCCGGCCGCCCGGCCGCCCAGGACTGGCCGGCGCCCAGCGGCGAGGCCACCCCGAGCAGGGCCCCGAGGCCGGCGGACGCCCCCAACAGGGACCGCCGGCTCGGGCTCGGCGCTCGGTCTTCCCTGGCACGTGCGATACGCATCGGCGGCTCGTTCTCCTTCGTGGACCGCGGGTCACTCATGACGGGTGTGGGACGGGGCGGCGGGCCGGGCGGTCAGCTCCGCCGCCAGCCGGACCACCTGCTCCGCCTGCTCCGGGTTGAGCCGCGGATCGCAGGCCGACTCGTAGCGGGGGAGCGGGATGGGGGAGTGCAGCTGGCCCTCGTGCGTGACGCACTCCGTCACGTCGTCCGGGGCGGTCTCCAGGTGCAGGCCGCCGGGCGGCAGTCCGTGCGCGCTCATCGCGGCGAAGAACCCCTCGACCTCGGCGAGCACGTCGTCGAGCACCCGCGTCTTCTGCCTGGCCGCCGTCTGCCTGGTGTTGCCGTGCATCGGGTCGGTGATCCAGGTGGCGTGCGCCGCCCGTGGCCCGAGCGCGGACAGCAGGGCGGGCAGCCGCTTCGGCAGCTTCTCCGCCCCCATCCGCACCACGAACGTCAGCCGGCCAGGACGCTCCTCCGGGTTCAGCCGGTCGAGCAGCGCGGCCACGTCGGCCGGCGAGGCGTCCGGGCCCAGCTTCACCCCGATCGGATTGCTGATGGAGGCCGCCAACTCCACGTGCGCGTGGTCGAGTTGCCTGGTCCGTTCGCCGATCCACAGGAAGTGCGCCGAGGACGCGTACCGCCCGCCGGCGGCGTCGGGACGGGTCAGCGCGTGCTCGTACTCCAACAGCAGCGCCTCGTGGCTGACGTAGGTGGGCGCCAGTGCGGCCCGCACGTCCCCGGTCCCCCGGGGATCGTCGGAGCCCGCCAACTCGGCGAGCGCGGAACCGGCGCAGTCGTAGGCCCGCAACAGCCGCCGCGGGTCGGGACGGCGGGCCACCTCGGTCGCCTCGACCGAGTTCACGGCGTCGCCGCGGTAGACCGGGAGCACGGTGCCGTCCGGCAGCGTCTCCCACGGGCTGGACCGCGGCTTGGCGAACTGGCCGGCGAACCGGCCGATCCGCACCACGGGCAGCTTGGTCAACGACTCGAACACGTCGGCGAGTCCGTGCAGCAACGTCGCCTTGGCGCGCACCCGGTCCGGGGTGCTGTCCTCGAACAGCTCGGCGCACTCGCCGGCCTGGATCACGAAGGCGGTACCCCGCGCCACGAAGGCCAGTTCGTCCCGCAGCGCGGCGGCGGTCCCGGCCGTCACCAGCGGGGGGCGCTCGGTCAGCTCGCCGAGCACGGTGTCCAGTTCCCCCCAGTGGGGGGCCCAGTCGGGCTGCTGAGCCGCACGGGTCGGTATCAGCAGGCGGGTGGTTGACATGCGTCCTCTCTTCTCCGGCACTGGTCGGGTGTCGGTCGGCCGATCGCTGTCAGGCGTGGGCGAGGGCCTCGCCGGACGCCGCCTCCGGTTCGCGGCGAGCGTGCGCGAGCAGGTCCCGCAGGGCTGGGATTCGGATCTTCCCGGTGGTGGTGCGCGGCAGTTCGGGCACGGTGTGCACCGCTCTCGGCCCCGGCGCCCCGGGCAGCGCCGCCCCGATGGCCGCCCTGATCCCCGGGGCGCCCGCGCCGGCCGGGCGGGCCCCGGCGGCCAGGCACACCTCGTAGTGCTCCCCCCTGACCGGGTCGGACACCGGCAGGCAGACCGTCTCGATCCCGGGGAACGCGGCCCGCACAGCGGCCTCGACCTGGTCGAGCCAGACCCGTCGTCCGTTGACCTTCACCAGCCGCGACGCGCGCCCCAGGTAGTCGAACTCCTCTGGCCCGCGCGGGCGGACGAGGTCCGCGAGCCGCCAACTCGCGGGCGGCGCCGCCATGTCGGCCCGGCGCGCGACGCGCGGGCTCGTGACCCGCAGGTGGTGGGCGCCCTCGCCGCCCGTGTCCTGGCACGGGTCGGGCAGCAGCGACACGTCCGGCAGCAGCCGCCAGGGGCCGGGGTCCGCGCCGGTCGGGGCGACCGGCCGGTGGGCCACCGCGCCGGTCTCCGTCGAACCGAGGAGGCTGACCGCGCGGAAGCCCGTGCCGGCCAGCGCCCGTACCACCTCGCTCGCGGCCTCGGTCGGCGCCGCCGAGCTGTGCAGCGCGACCACCGAGGGCAGCCGGCGCAGCGCGGGGACCAGCCGCCGCAGCAGCGGCCAGCTGGACGGCAGGCAGACCAGCAGGGTGCGGGCGGCGCCGCGCAGCGGCGGCACCGCGGTCACCTCGTGCGACCACGCCTGGTGGACCTCGACGTTCCACAGCCGGGGCAGCACCTCCCCGAAGAGGTGGCCGTAGAGGTGGTGGGTGGGGGCGAAGTTGACGATGTGGTCGAGGGTTCCTGCGGGGCCGACCACGGTGTCGGCCACCAGCTCCGCCTCGGCGCGCAGCTGGGCGTCCGTGCGACGCCAGGCCACGGGGTCGCCGGTGTGTCCCGAGGTGGTGAACTCGGCCTCGCCGTCGGGTCCTTCGACCGGTCGCGCGGCCATCAGGCCCCGCCGTCGAGTACCGCGCCGTCCTCCAGGCGCTCGCGGACGAACCGCGTCATCCGGCTGACGCTGGAGAACCAGTGCCGGACGTCGTCGGCCACGAAGTCGACCTCGACGCCGAACCTGGTCTCCACGGCCGTGACGCACTCCATGGCGGTGAGGCTGTCGTAGCGCTCGCCGAGGGCGGTGGTCAGCTCGGCGTCGTCGGCGACGCCGGCCAGCGCGTCGCCGAGCGGCACGGCGAGCGCCTCGCGGACGCCGTCGCGGATCTGCTTCTCGTCGGGCACGGTGGTGGGGGCGGTCATGCCGGGGTCTCCTCACGTCGCGCGAGCGCGCCGTCGTCGGTGGGGGCGGGCAGGTCGTCGAGGGTGTCGACGCGGCGCAGCGCGCCGTGGTCGGCCACGTAGACGTGGCCCCTCGCGGTGGGTTGCAGGTCGAGGTAGAAGAAGGCGGTGCCGGGGCCGACGCCGAGCGCGCCGGCGATCTCGGCGGCCAGCTGGTCGCGGAAGTCGGCGTCCCGGTCGACGCCGATCTGACAGACCACCGAGGCGTGGTGCAGCGGCTCCTGGGCACCGGGCCGGCCGGGCGCCGTCGGGTCGGCGGCCGGCGCGGGCAGCGCCTCCACCGGGAAGGCGCCGGCGTAGAGGCTGCCCGGCTCCTCGGTGACGAAGCGGACCACGGCGTGCGTGGGCGTGACGCCGCGTCCGGTGAGCCAGCGGGTGAGCCGGACGGCGACGGCGCGGCGTCGGCGCGCGGGCAGCTCGGGGCTGGTGATGGTGATGGTGGGCACGAGGGTCCTTCAGGAGAGGGTGAGGGCGGGCAGCTCCGCGAGCTCGCCCCGGACGCGCCGGGCCAGCAGGGTGCCGACGCAGGTCGCCAGCAGGTCGTCGCCCTCGGGCGGCGCGAGTGGGGTCCAGGCGGTGCCGGCCCCGGTGACGACGCGGTCGACGAACCTGCGCAGATGGTCGGTGTCCAGCGCCACCCCGTGTCGGTCGGCGGTGAGCACGGCCTCGTAGGTGCTCAGCAGGTCCGGTATGCGGCGGCCCTCGTTGGCGTAGCCGCCGCCGGTCACCCGGTGCCGGTCGAGGGCGGCGCGCACCGCGGCGGGGCGTGGCCGGCCCACGGCCTGCCGGGCGCGCAGCACCTGGAGGGTGGCGCGCAGGGTCGGCGCCCCGCCGGGCACGTTGGCCGCCGGCTCGGCGTCCGGCTCCCCGGCGTCCACCGTGGTGCGGCAGGCGTCGAGGAAGCCGACCAGGCGGGTCCCGTCGAGCACGTCGGGGTGGTCGGGCCGCAGCAGCGACTGGATCTCGGCGGCCGACACGGTGGAGACCACGTCGGATCCGCGGCCCTCCCAGTAGCCGAACCCGCCGTCGGGGTTCTGGAGTTCGCCGAGCCAGTCGGCGACCCGCTTGCGGGCGCCGGGGTCGTCCCGGAGGGCGCCGGCCGAGAGCGCCCAGAGGGTGCAGCGGACCTCGCTGCCGCGGGCCGGCATGTACATCACGCCGCCCTCGTTGGGCAGCAGGCAGCCGGCGAGCCAGTCGCGCAGCTCGTCGGGGCCCGGGGCGGTGGCCGGGGCGTCGGGGTCCGCGATGAGCAGCGTGGCCGAGGTGGCGAGCGCGTCGGCGGCCAGCGTCGGCTCGCGGTAGGTGAATCCGCCCTGCTCGCAGGCGAGTTCACGCATCCGGGCGGTCACCGCCGTGGAGTGCTCGGCGGTGGGGGCGCCCAGCGCGTGCAGTGAGCCGATGGCGCAGAACGAGGCCCAGACGTCCTCGACGGGATAGCCGTCCCAACGGACGAACGCCCCGGTGGCGCCGCGCCTTCGCTCGATCCAGGCGACGCAGGCGGCCGGGTCCGCGGGGGCGCCGCCCAGCGCGTCGAGCGCCGCGGTGGCCCGGTAGGTGGCCCACATGCAGGGCACCTCGGCGGCCGGCGAGAAGCGGAACCCGCCCTGCGGCGTCTGCTGCGCCCGCAGCCAGGCCAGGAGCCGCTCCACGTCCCAGGGCGGCGCGGTGCGGCCGGTCCTGGCGAGCACCCGCCAGGCGAGCACCCCGTAGAAGCAGGCGCGGACGTCGGCGACCCCGGCGGCGGCGTGCTCGGGGGTCCAGCCGAGTCCGCCGTCCGCGGTCTGGAGCGCGCCGAGCCAGCCGAGCAGCCGGTCCGGCTCGGGCACCGGCTCGCGGCACACCTCGAGGGTGGTGCGGGTGGAGAAGAAGGTGGCCCACGCGTCGGGGAGCTGTCCCGGCATCATGGCGAAGGCGTCGCCCGACCAGGTCTCTCGCAGCCAGGCGGCGGTGCGGTCGAGACCGGCCGGGGCGTGCTCCGCGACGCCGAGGCGGGCCAGGTCGATCAACCCCTGGGTGCAGTAGTAGGTGGCCCAGGCGTCCGAGGCCATGCCGCGGCTCCACGCGTAGCCGCCGTCCGCGTTGCGGCGGGTGGCCAGGTAGCGGGCGGTCCGCTCCGGGTGCGGCACGCCGTCGGGGCGGCGCAGCCAGCCCAGGGTGCGGATGGCGGCGTAGGTGCACCACAGGTCGGGCTGGCCGGTGGCCACCCCGGCCGGGGAGGCGGTGGTGGTCATGAACCGGCCTCCACCACGCGGAGGTTGGTGCGCTTCCAGCTCTTCTGGGAGGCGCCGCTCTTGGTGTTGACGGGAAGCGCGTTGACGAAGCGCACGTCGCCCCAGGTCACCCGCAGGCTGCTGCGGGAGGCGGCCTGCACCGCGTCGGCCAGCTCGCCCTCGGCGCCGCGGTCCCAGTCGCTGTCGCGCTCCAGCAGGAGGCGCAGCGGCCGGCCCTCGGGGTCGACCTCCATGAGGTAGCCGGTGGCCGCGGTCTCGCCGTAGACGATCTCCTCCACCTCGCGGACCGTGACCTTCGCGCCCGCCAACACCAGCGCGTCGCTGCTGCGGCCGTGCACGGTGACGGAGGGAGCGGCGGTGCCGCAGCGGCAGTCGTCGGCGACGGTGACCTCGTCCCCGGTGTCGAGGCGCAGCAGCGGCCTGGCGTGCAGGTTGAGCGGGGTGACCACGAGGCGGCCGCGCTCGCCGGCACGCAGCGGCCGCACGCCGTCCGCGGTGGCGAGCTCGAAGTGGTTGGCGGCCAGCAGGAGGTGTTGCCGCCCGGCGTGGCAGGAGGTCGCCAGCGTGCCGGTCTCCGTGCTGCCGTAGCTGGCGTCGTAGACCTCCGCCTGCCACCAGGCGCCGAGCCTGGCGCGGAACGGCGCGGTGTTGACCTCACCGAGCAGCATGATCTTCTCGACCGAGGCGCGGTGCGCGGCGAGTTGGTCGCGGCGCTTGAGCAGCCGGGTCAGCTGCTGGGCCACCCCAGGGGCCACGTAGAGCACGGTCGGGCGCAGGGTCTCCCAGATCTGGGTGAGCCGGTCCCAGTCGCAGATGCCGGTCGCGAAGGGGTAGGCGCGCGTGTGCACAGCGCCCAGATATTCGCACACGTGAACGACGAGATCGCCGACCGGAACGACGTCGGACGGCAGCAACACCAGCACCCGGTCGCGCTCGCCGAGCAGCGGGCGCCATGCCTCGGCGACCGAGACCGCGTTGCGGATGGCGTCCTCGGCGAGCCGCGGGGTGGGCGTGGGGCGGCCCGTGGTGCCCGTCGTCTCGTAGTACTTGTCGGCCTCGGCCGGCTCCACGATGCAGTAGTCGAGCGGCCTGGCCTTCAGATCCTCCTTGCGGGTGATCGGGTGGTCGCGGAACGTTTCCATCGAGAACGGCGGGAGGGGCCTGTAGGCCGGCGCGGTCGACGCCCGTTCCCAGACCTTTTCGAGCTTGTGCTCGTGGAAAGCGGAAGGCGGATTCTCGGTTCGAAAGCGGGTCGCCTCGGCGCGGGCGTCGAGCATGAGCTCGAGCCGGTCTGCCGTGGTTATGAGCACGTCACATCCCCCTGGTCGGTTGTGGTGCGCAAGACGTCTTTCGGTGGTTTCGAAAGTAGTCGTCGGGGTGAGGGCGCCACAATGCGGGGATGATTATGTTTGGTACCGCATTATTGCGCGGGTGAGCACAATCGCAAATGTTCACAGATTCTTCATCTGCGGATGTTGTTCTCGGATACATCCGAATGGGATGCCGGGAAAGCGGAATAAATTACTCCGGAAAGCGGCAGGAAAAAGGCCCGTCCGAAGACGGGCCATGGAATTCAGAACGACATCAGGTGTACGCGAGCAGCCTCCCGGCGGCGATCACGCCCACCCAGACCAGGGTCGAGACGATCCCGGCCGCGCGGGCCGCGGCCGGCGCGACCTCACGGACGTCCCACCGGTCGACCGAGCGGTAGACGCCGAGGTGGAAGACGGCGACGTTCACCCCCGCGAGCAGCAGGAGCCCCAGCTTCCAGGGTGCCGCGGCGCTGTTGCCCACCGCCGCGGCGCCGGAGACGAACATCACCACCCCGGAGAGCGCGGCGATCACGAAGCCGAGCCGGGCCAGCGGCAGCAGGTGCCTGGCGGCCGACGTCACCGGCAGCAGCCGGCGGCCGACCCCGAGCAGCCGCAGGTCGAAGGCGATGGCCGGCCCGACCAGCACCGCGATGCCGACCAGGTGCACCGTCTCGAGCGACGAGTACACCCAGGGGGTCGTGCGGACGGCCTCGCCGAGCTCCGTCCGCTCCAGCCAGTCGTAGAACTCGTCCATGCTCAGTCCCGGTTGCCGCGCCGCACGACGTAGAGGCCGCCGCCGACCACCACGAGCACGCCGACCGCGAGCAGCGCCCAGACGACCGCCGACGAGGAGCCCTCGTCCTCGGCCGCGCTCTCCCCGGCGTCGTCGGCGCTGTCCGGCCCGCCGGTGCTCTCGGCGCTCCCGGTGCTCTCGGCGGGCGGGTCGCCCGCGTCCGCCCCCTCCTCGGCGCCCTCCGCCGGGGCCGCCTCGGGCATCGCCGGCAGCGGCACCGAGCGCTGGCGCACCACTTGGCCGCTCTCCACCACGATCAGCTCCGGCCGGATGTGGGCGTCGTCGTCACGGCCCAGGTAGCCGACCGCCTCGATCGACTCGCCCTCGGTCACCTCGCCGTCGAACCCCCAGGCCGAGAGCCGCTCGATCGGGGCCAGGTCCATCGTCAGCCGCTCCGCCTCGCCGCCGTAGGGCCGGGTGGCCTCCAGCACCTCGCGTCCGTCGAGTTCCTCGAGTTCCGGAGGGATGTCGAGTTCGGCCCAGCCGGCCGGCACCGAGACCGGGGTCTCGAGCTCGATCGTCACCTCGGGGTGGGGATTGCCCCACCGGACCTCGCTGACCGTTCCCGACACGTAGTAGGCCGCGGTCGTGTCGTACTCCTCCCACCCGTGGTGCGCGGCCGCGGGGTTCGCGGTCGCCAAGCCGATCACGGTCGCAACGAGCAGGGAGAAGGCGGTGGTTGCGGAAGCACGTCGCATGGCAGCAAGGCTGGTGGATGGCATGCTTCACGGCTACATAGTTCCATGGGACAGTAATAACTGATCAAATATTGCTATGAATCTCGACCAGCTCCGCTACATCGTGCTCCTCGCCGAGGAGCTGCACTTCGCAAGAGCAGCGTCAAGACTCGGGCTGCAGCAACCCCGGCTCAGCCAGCAGGTTCGGAAGCTCGAGGACGAGCTCGGGGTACTGCTGTTCGAGCGCACCACCAGGGAAGTACACATCACCTCGGCCGGCAAGGGCTTCGTCGCCGAGGCCCGGCGGGTGCTGCACCATGCCGAGCGTGCCAAGCGCATCGCACGGCAGACGGGGCGGGGCGAGGTCGGCCAGCTCTCGCTCGGCTTCGTGGGCTCCGCCTCCCACGAACTGCTGCCCAGGCTGCTGCGGCGCTTCCGGCAGGGCTACCCCGGCGTCAAGTTACAACTCCGCGAGATGGCGAGCAGCCAGCAGATCGGCGAACTCCTCGCCGGCCGCCTGGACATCGGCATCCTGCACGGTCCGGATGGCGGCGTGGGCCACCCGGAGCTGGCAGCCCAGGAGATCTCCCGCGACCGGCTGGTCGCCGCCCTCTCCCGCCGACATCCCCAGGCGTACCGCGACCCGCTGCCGATCGCCAGCCTCGCCGATGACGCGTTCGTGCTCTTCCCGCGGCGGCTCGGCCCGTCGCTGCACGACCAGATCATGCACCTCACCCGGTCGGCCGGCTACGAGCCGCAGGTCACTCAGGAAGCCGTGCACATGCACACCATCATCGGCCTCGTCGCGGCCGACATCGGCGTCTCCATCGTGCCCGGCGCCATGGCCTCGCTGCGCCGCTCCGACGTCGTGTTCCGGCCGCTGACGCCGCAGTCCCACAGCATCGCCCTGCATCTCGCCTGGCGGCGCGGCGAGACCAGCCCCGTGGTCCGCAACTTCCGCAACCTCAACGCGCCTCGGACCTGACCACCTCTTCGGCGTGCCGCAGAAAGCGACGGAGCGCGGGAAGCTCGCTGTCCCGTCGCCAGGCGAGGCCAAGCGGCACCGTCGGCTCCGGCTCGGCGAACCGCCGGATGGCCACGCCGGGCACCCGCAGCCGACTGGCCCGGCCCTCGACCACGACGGTGACCCCGGCGCCGAGGGCCACCGCGTGCAGCAGCCGCTCCTCCTCCGGCTCCCAGCGCGCCACCGGCGGTCGCACCCCCGCGCCGAACACCTGATCAAGCATCCGATCCCACATGCCAGGGCCGTGCTCGCGCGGCCACCACACCAGGGGCTCGCCGGCCAGGTCGGCGCGGCGGATCCGACGCCGGCGGGCCAGCGGGTGGTCCACCGGGACCACCGCCACCAGTGGCTCCACCGCGACCTCGCGACAGGCCAGATCGCCGGCGAGGTCGATCGGTGGCCGCACGAACGCCGCGTCGAGCGAACCGAGCCGTAACAGCCGTTCGTGCAACGCCGTGTAGCCGCTGGAGAGCCGCATCTCGACGCCGGGGCACTCCTCCCGGAACCCGTCCACCAGCCGCGCCGTCACCCCCTGGGCCGCGGAACGCGTCAGCCCGACGCGCAACTCGCCGGTCTCGCCCGCCCCGTAGGACCGCACCAGGGCCTGCGCCGCGCCCGCCCGCGTCAACAGGTCGCGCGCCAGCGGCAGCAGCGCCCGCCCGGCCCCCGTCAACGCCACCCCACGCCGGTCCCGCGCGAACAACTCGGCGCCCAGCCGCCGCTCGAGCACCTTGATCTGCTGGCTGAGCCCGGGTTGCGCGATGTTCAACCGCCGCGCGGCACGGCCGTAATGAAGCTCCTCCGCGACCGCGACGAAGTACCGCAACTGCCGCAGCTCCATGCGCGGAAGTCTACGCGGCGCGCCCGCCGTGAGAAGTGTCCGCGATCAGCTGGGAAGAAACCGGTCTTGGCCGGTCGGGCGTCAGCCGTGGATGAATGTCGTGATGCCAAGACCGGGAGAAAGCATCACGCGCCGCCGCTCCGTCGCCCTCGCCTCGATCCTGCTCGCCACCTTCGTCGGCCACGTCGACTCCAGCATCGTCCTGCTCGCCCTGCCCGCCATCAGGGAGGAACTCGGTGCCTCCTACGGCCAGACCCAGTTCGTCGTCGCCGGCTACACCGCCGCCTACGCCGCCGGCCTGGTGACCGGCGGGCGGCTCGGCGACCTGCACGGCCGGAAGCGGGTGTTCCAACTCGGCGTCGCCGCCTTCACCCTGCTCTCGGCCGCGTGCGCGCTGGCGCCCGACGCCACCGCCCTGCTCGCCGCCCGCACCCTCCAGGGCCTGGCCGCCGCCCTGATGCTCCCCCAGGTGCTCGCCATCGTGCAGGCCACCTTCGCCGGTTCCGAACGCGCCCGCGCGATCGGGGCCTACGGCGCCACCATGGGCCTGGCCTGGATCGCGGGCCCGCTGGGCGGCGGCGCCCTGCTGGCCTGGGACCCCGGCGGCCTCGGCTGGCGGGCCCTCTTCCTGGTCAACCTGCCGGTCGGCCCGCTGATCCTGCTCGCCGCCCGGTGGACCATCGTGGAGAGCCGGGGCCCGCGCCAGCGGCTCGACCTCGCCGGCGCCCTGCTGCTCGCCGTCGCGCTCTACGCCCTGCTGCTGCCGCCGGCCTCGGCCGAGGGCGGCCAGTGGTCCGGCTGGCTCGTGCTCCCCATGGCCGGCGGCCTCCTCGTGCTCACCGCCTTTCTCACCCTGGAACGCCGCCTCCAACGTCGCGGCCTGGCCCCGCTGTTGCCGCCGAGACTGCTCGCCGAGCGCCGCATGGCGCGCGGCCTTGGCGCCCTGCTCGCCTTCTACGGCGGCAACATGGGCTTCTTCACCCTGGTCGCCTACCACGTGCAGAACGGCCTGGAGCGCAGTCCACTGGTCTCCGGACTGGTCTTCGCGCCGCTGGCCGTGGGCTTCGCGCTGGCCAGCGCCGGCAGTCGCGTCCCGCACGCCAGGTTCGGCCACCGGCTGCCGGTCGGCGGCGCGCTGCTGACGGCGGTCGGTCTTGCCGGCGTGGTCGGTATCGTCCTCCGGGTGCCGGAGGACTCCCAACTGCTATGGCTCCCCCTGCCGTTGGCGCTCATCGGGCTCGGCCAGGGCCTGGTGGCCTCCCCGCTGATCACCGTCGTGCTCGACGGCACACCGGTTGCCGACAGCGGAGCCGCGAGCGGGGTGCTGCTCACCGCGACCCAGGTCGCCCACGCGTCCAGCGTGACGGTGATCGGCGGCCTGTTCGTGGCCGTCCTCGGCGCCGAACCCGGCGCCGCCGGCCTCGACTTCGACGACTACAGCCGGGCCACCGGCACCGCCTGTGCCGCCGCGCTCGCCCTGGCCCTGCTGACCGCCGTGCTGGCCCGCCGGCTCCGCCCGGCGTCGCCCGCCACCGTCGACACCGGCCGAACCCGGGACCCCGGGCCGGCCGGGCCGCTCCACCCCGCCCCGGCGGGGGACGGCGCCCCGTCGTCCCCGGCCCTGCGCCCTTCCCGACCGACCGCCGAGGAGGCGACATGACCACCACCCTCCCCGCCCCCGTCACCATCGGATCCGCCACCCGGCTCACCCCCGACCTCCTGGAGCGCGCCGCCGCCGGCCCACTCGCGGTCCGCCTGGACCCCGCGACCCGGCGCCGGGTCGGCGACTGCCACCGCTTCCTGCTCCGCTGCCTCGCCGAGGGACGCCCGGTCTACGGCGCCACCACCGGCTTCGGCGCGCTCGTCGGACTGCCGGGCCGCACCGACGCGGCCGACCAGTGCGAGAGCCTGCTCGACCACCTCACCGCGGGCCAGGGCGACGACCTGCCCTTCGAGGTGGTCCGCGGCACCCTGCTCGCCCGCCTGTGGGCGCTGGCCAAGGGCCACTCGGGCGCCCGCGAACAGGTGCTCGACGCGCTCGTCGCGGCGCTCGACACCGGGTTCGCGCCCGCCGTGCCCGAGCTCGGCTCCGTCGGCGCGAGCGGCGACCTGGTGCCCACCGCCCACCTGGTGCGCGGGCTGCGCGGCGAGGGCCCCGCGCACCTCGCCGGCCGGCGGCTGCCCGCCGCCGAGGCCCTGCGCCTCGCCGGCCTCACCCCCGTCGACCTGGCGGGACGGGACGCCCTCGCGCTGGTCAACGGCACCTCCTTCACCGCCGCCGCGGCCGGCCTCGCCCTCGCCCAGCTCACCCGCTCCCTGGACGCCGCCCTGCGGCTCACCGCGCTGCTTGCCGAACTCCTCGGCAGCGCGCCGGACTTCGCTGACCCCTCGCTGCTCGCGGCCTACCACCACCCGGACGCGTCCGCCGCCGGCGACCGGCTGCGCGACCTGCTCGCCGGCACCAGGCCCAGCGGCGAACGCCCCCTGCAGGAGCCCTACTCCATCCGCTGCGCGCCCCAACTCCTGGGCGCCGCGATGGCGTCGGTACGGCACGCGGCCTCCGTCATCGAGGACGACCTCAACGGGATCAGCGACAACCCGCTGTTCTTCCCCGAGGAGGACAGGGTCTGCCACGGCGGCAACTTCTTCGGCCAACCCGTCGCGTTCGCCGCCGACCTGCTCTCGCTTGCCGCCGTGCAGACCGCGAACCTCGCGGAGCGCCAGCTGGACCTGCTGCTCGACCCGCACCGCAACGGTGGCCGCAACCCGCTGCTCGCGGCCGACCCCGGCAGCCAGCACGGCCTCGCCGGCGTCCAGCTCACCGCGACCGCCATCACCGCCCAGATGCGCCGTACCGCGACCCCGGCCAGCGTCCAGAGCCTGCCCACCAACCTCCACAACCAGGACATCGTCCCCTTCGGCACCCAGGCCGCGCTCGGCGCCTACCGCCAGGCCCGCGCGCTGCGCCTGCTGCACGGCTCGCTCGCCCTCGCCCTGCGCCAGGCCGCCCACCTCGGCGACCGCCTGCCCACCGCCCCCGCCTGCGCCGCCGAGCTCGACCGGCTCGCCGAGGCGCTGCCCCCGGTCAGCCCCGACCGCCCGCTGGCCGCCGACGTCCGGCTGGCCGCCGACCTGCTGGACGCCGCCGCCGGCGATCCGCCACGCCCCGGCCGGCCGTCGTTCTAGGACGCCGGGCGTCCTGTTGGCCGCCTAGCCTCCGGGGCATGGCAGACACCACGCCGCACGACAGCACCATCAGTCCCTTCCGCATCGAGATCCCGCAGGCCGCGGTCGACGACCTGCACGCCAGGATCGCCAACACCCGCTGGCCGGACGAGCTGCCGGGCGTCGGCTGGAGCCGCGGGGTCCCGGTCGGCTACCTGCGGGAGCTCGCCGACCACTGGCGCACCGCCCACGACTGGCGGGCCCAGGAGGCCGCGCTCAACGCCCACCCCCAGTTCCGCACCACGATCGAAGGACAGCGCCTGCACTTCCTGCACGTCCGCTCGCCCGAGCCGGACGCCCTGCCGCTGATGCTGCTGCACGGCTGGCCGGGCACCTTCGCCGACTTCCTCGACGTCATCGGGCCGCTGACCGACCCCAGGGCACACGGCGGCGACCCGGCCGACGCGTTCCACCTGGTGATCCCCTCACTGCCCGGCTTCGGGTTCTCCACCCCGCTCGCCGGGCCCGGCATGAACGCCGACCGGATGGCCGGCCTCCTCACCGAGCTGATGGCGCGCCTCGGCTACCGGCGGTACGGGGTTCAGGGCTACGACACCGGCTCCTGGGTGGCCCCCCGGATGGGGCGGCTGGCACCCGAGAGCGTCGTCGGCGTCCACCTCAACGCGATGATCTCCTTCCCCGTGGGCGTCGAGGGCGAGACGGAAGGGCTCAGCGAGGCCGACCAGCGCCGCTGGCAGCGCATGCGGGACTTCAACGACGGCTACCTCCAGTGCAACGCCAAGCGGCCGGCCACCGTCGGCCACGCCCTGCACGACTCGCCCGTCGGCCAGCTCGCCTGGATCGTGGAGAAGTTCAAGGAGCTGACCTGGCCCGCGGAAGGGCTGCCCGAGGACGCCGTCGACCGGGACCGGATCCTCACCGACGTCTCCCTCTACTGGTTCACCGGCACGGCCGTCTCGGCGGCGCAGATCTACTACGAGGAGATCTCCGCCGCCGAGTGGAGCACAGCGAGTGCCGAGGGGGAGTGGGGCGAGGGCGCGGGCGACTGGGCGCCCGAGCGCGGCACCGTTCCCACCGGCGTGCTGCTCTCCGCCCACGACGTGACCGTGCGCCCGTGGGCCGAGCGCGACCACCACGTGGTGTCCTGGACCGAGCTCGAGGAGGGCGGCCACTTCCTCGCCATGGAGGCCCCCGACGTCCTGACCGCCGAGGTCAGGGCCTTCTTCCGGGAACCACGCCGGCCGGCACCCGGTGCTCACACGGGAGCGGCGGGCGGTGTGCAGGGGGCGTAACGCGGCTTGATCGCGGCACGTGACGCCCGCGTAATGGGCCGTTCGTACGGTCGACGCACCAGGGTCGAAGGTGGAAGGGGCCGCGAGGTGTCCGCAGCGGAATCCGGGGGCGTGCGCACCGTCTGCTCCTACTGCGGGGTGGGCTGCGGAATGGTGCTGGACATCGCCGTCGGCCCGGACGGCCGGCGCACGGTGCGCCGGGTCACCGGCGACCGCGACCACCCGGCCAACTTCGGACGGCTCTGCACCAAGGGCGCCACCACCGCCGACATGCTGGCCGCCCCAGGACGGCTCGCCACCGCCCTCCGCCGGGCCCGGCGCGACGCCGAGCCCGAGCCCGTCGACGTGCCGGCGGCCGTCACCGAGACCGCGCGGCGGCTGCGCGCCATCGTCGACGAGCACGGCCCCGACGCCGTCGCCCTCTACGTCTCGGGCCAGCTGAGCCTGGAGGCCCAGTACCTCGCCAACAAGCTGGCCAAGGGCTTCCTGCGCACCAACCAGATCGAGTCCAACTCCAGGCTCTGCATGGCCAGCGCCGGCACCGGCTACAAGCTGTCGCTGGGCGCCGACGGCCCGCCCGGCTCATACGAGGACCTCGACCACGCCGACGTCTTCCTCGTCATCGGCTCCAACATGGCCGACTGCCACCCCATCCTGTTCCTGCGCCTCATGGAGCGGGTGCGGGCCGGCGCCAAGCTGATCGTCGTCGACCCCCGGCGCACCGCCACGGCCGAGAAGGCCGACCTGTACCTGCCCATCCGCCCCGGCACCGACCTGGCCCTCCTCAACGGCCTGCTGCACCTGCTGGTCGCCGGCGGCCACACCGACCAGGGGTTCATCGCCGCGCACACCGAGGGCTGGGAGGCGATGCCCGAGTTCCTCGCCGACTACCCGCCGGACGCCGTCGCCGCCATCACCGGACTTCCCGAGGCCGACATCCGTCGCGCCGCCGAGCTGATCGGCACCGCGGGGGAGTGGACGAGCTGCTGGACCATGGGGCTCAACCAGTCCACCCACGGCACCTGGAACACCCAGGCGCTGATCAACCTCCACCTGGCCACCGGCGCCATCTGCCGCCCCGGCAGCGGCCCGTTCTCGCTGACCGGCCAGCCCAACGCGATGGGCGGCCGCGAGATGGGTTACATGGGCCCCGGCCTGCCGGGACAGCGCTCGGTGCTGGTCGCCGAGGACCGCGCCTTCACCGAGCGGCTCTGGGACCTGGCGCCCGGCACCCTGCGCGCCGAGGGACCGGCCCAGGGCACCGTCGAGATGTTCCGGCGGATGGCGGCGGGCGAGATCAAGGGCTGCTGGATCATGTGCACCAACCCCGTCGCCTCGATGGCCAACCGCGACACCGTGGTCGAGGGGTTGCGGGCCGCCGAGTTCGTCGTCACCCAGGACGCCTACGCCGCCACCGAGACCAACGCCTACGCCGACGTGGTGCTGCCCGGCGCGCTGTGGGTCGAGGGCGACGGCGTCATGATCAACAGCGAGCGGAACCTCACCCTCACCCGGCAGGCCGTCGACCCGCCGGGCCAGGCGCTCCCCGACTGGCGGCTCATCACCCTGGTCGCCCGCGAGATGGGCTACGCGGACGCCTTCCCCTACGAGAGCGCCGAGGAGATCTTCGAGGAGCTCAAGGGCGCCTGGAACCCGACCACCGGCTACGACCTGCGCGGGGTGAGCTACGAGCGGCTCGACGCCACCCCGGTGCAGTGGCCGGCCGCCGCGCCGGACGGGCCGGAACGCAACCCGGTCCGCTACCTGCCGCCGGACGGCGGCGGCCCCCGGTTCCCGACCGCCAGCGGCCGCGCCGGCTTCTACCCACGCCCGCACGTGCCGCCCGCCGAACTCCCCGACGACCGGTACCCGTTCGTCCTCAACACCGGCCGGGTGCAGCACCAGTGGCACACCCTCACCAAGACCGGCCGGGTGGCGCGGCTCAACAAGCTCAACCCCGGGCCCTTCGTCGAGGTGCACCCGGACGACGCGCGGGCCCTCGGCATCGCCGAGGGCGACTCCGTCGAGGTCGCCTCCCGCCGCGGCCGGGCCGTGCTGCCCGCCGTGGTCACCGACCGGGTGCGGCCCGGCTGCTGCTTCGCGCCGTTCCACTGGAGCGACCTGTTCGGCGAGCGGATCACCGTCAACGCCGTGACCAGCGACGCCGTCGACCCGCTCTCCAGACAGCCGGAGCTCAAGGTCTGCGCCGTCGCCCTGACCAGGGTCGCCGCCCGCCCCACCACCCCCGAGCCGGTCACCACCGAGCCGCTCGCGCCGCCGGCGCGCACCACGCCGAGAGGGCGCGAGGTGATGGTGCTGTGGGCCTCCCAGACCGGCAACGCCGAGGAGTTCGCCAACGCCGCCGCCGGCCGGCTGCTGGCCGCCGGACACCCGGTGCGGCTCGCCGGCATGGCCGAGTCCGACCCCGCGACGCTGCCCGCCGCGGCCGACCTGCTGCTGGTCACCAGCACCTTCGGCGACGGCGACGCGCCCGACAACGGCGTCGACTTCTGGACCAACCTCGCCGACGGCGGTGCCCCCCGCCTCGACGGCCGCCGCTACGCCGTGCTCGCCCTCGGCGACTCCGCCTACGACGACTTCTGCGGCCACGGCCGCCGCCTCGACCGCCGGCTCGCCGAACTCGGCGCCACCCGCCTCGCGCCCCGCACCGACTGCGAGCCCGACTACGAACCCGCCGCCTCGGCCTGGCTCGACCAGGTGCTCGCCACCCTCTCCGGCGGCGCCGCGCCCATCCCCGCCGCCCCCGTCGCCCCCACCCGCCGCAAGCGGGTGACCGCCACCGCCCGGCTCACCGGCAACCGGCTGCTGAGCCTGCCGGGCGCCGGCAAGGAGGTGCGCCGCTTCACCCTGGACGCCCGGGACAGTGAGACGCCGCTCGAGTACGAGGTCGGCGACGCGCTCGGCATCCGGCCCACCAACTGCCAGGATCTCGTCGCCGAGTGGCTGGCCGTCACCGGACTCGACGCGGCCGCCGAGGTCACCCTGGAGAACGCCGGCGACCTCCCGTTCGCCGAGGCCCTCCACCGCCACCTGGACATCACCCGCATCACCCAGGGGCTGCTCCGCTTCGTCGGCGACCGCACCGGCGACCGCGGACTGCGCAAGCTGCTGCGCCCCGGCAACGCCGGCGAACTCGCCCAGTACTCCTGGTGCCGGCAGGCCGTCGACGTCGTCGCCGAGCACCCGGTGCGGGCCACCGCCCAGGAGTGGGCCGACGTGCTCGGCCGGCTCAAGCCCCGCCTCTACTCCATATCGTCGTCACCGCTCGACGACCCGCGCACCGTCTCGCTGACCGTCTCCGTCGTCCGCTACGAGAACCTGCGCGGCCGGCGCCGCAAGGGCGTCTGCTCGACCTTCCTCGCCGACGCCGAGCCCGGCACCGAGATGTCGGTCTTCGTGCAGCGCGCCCCGCACTTCCGCCCCCCGGCCGACCCGGCCACCCCGATGGTGATGGTCGGCCCCGGCACCGGCGTCGCGCCCTTCATCGGCTTCCTCGACGAACGACGCGCCCGCGGCCACCGCGCCCCCAACTGGCTCTTCTTCGGCGAGCAGCACCGGGCCACCGACTTCTACTACCGCGAGGAGCTGACCAGCTTCCGCGACCAGGGCGTGCTCACCCGGCTCGACACGGCCTTCTCCCGCGACCAGCGCGCCAAGGTCTACGTCCAGGACCGGATGCGCGAGCACGGCCCCCGGCTGTGGTCCTGGCTGAAGGACGGCGCCCACTTCTACGTCTGCGGCGACGCCAGCAGGATGGCCCGCGACGTCGACGGCGCGCTGCGCGAGATCGCCAGGCGCCACGGCGGCCTCGGCGAGGACGAGGCCGCGGCCTACGTGCGCCGCCTCGCCGCCGACCGCCGCTACGTCCGCGACGTCTACTGAGGCCGGCCGCCCGCCACCTCGATCGGGTGCCGCGCGTGCGGCACCACCATCGGCGTGCCGGTCACCGGGTCCGGCACGATGTCGCACGGCAGCCCGAACACGTCCCCGACCAGCTCGGCGGTCAGCACCGTCTCCGGCGGGCCCTGGGCCACCACCCGGCCCTCGTGCATCACCACCAGGTGGGAGGCGAACCGCGCCGCCTGGTTGAGGTCGTGCAGCACCGCCACGATCGTCCGCCCCTCGCGGTGCAACTCGGCGCACAGCTCCAGCAGCTCGTACTGGTGGGCGATGTCGAGGAAGGTGGTCGGCTCGTCGAGCAGCAGCAGCTCGGTCTCCTGCGCCAGCACCATCGCGATCCACGCCCGCTGCCGCTGACCGCCGGACAGCTCGCCCGCCTGCGCGTCCGCGAGATCGGTCAGCCCGGTGCGCTCCAGCGCGAAGGCGATCGCCGCGTCGTCCGCCGGCGACCACTGCCGCAGCAGCGTGTGGTGCGGATAGCGGCCGCGCCGCACCAGGCCGCGCACCGTGATGCCGTCCGGCGCCACCGGGCTCTGCGGCAGCAGCGCGACCCGCCGGGCCGCCTCCTTCGCCCGGTAGCCGTGCAGGTCCCTGCCGTGCAGCAGGATCCGCCCGCCGACCGGCTTCAGCACCCGGGCGAACGCCTTCACCAGCGTCGACTTCCCGCAGCCGTTCGGGCCGATGATCATCGTCAGACCGCCGTGCGGCACGTCCAGGCTCAACTCCCGCACGATCGGCTCGCCGCCGTACGAGATCGTCACCCCGTCCGCGCTCAGACCCGTGCCCACTTACAGCCGCCCCTTCCGCCACTCACGAACCAGCAGATAGCCGAGATAGACGCCGCCGAGCGCCATGGTGTAGATGCCGACCGGCAGCCCGTCCGACCAGGGCGCCTGCTGCGCCGCCAGATCGGCAAGCACCAGCAGCAACGCGCCCACCAGGGCGGCCAGCGTCTGGTGCGCGCCGGTGGAGCCGGTCAGCCGGCGGGCGATCTGCGGCGCCGTGAGCGCCACGAACGCGATCGGCCCCGCCACGCTGACCGCGCCGGCCGACAGCACCACCGAGAGCGTGACCGCGAACACCCGGGTCCGCCTGGGGTCCGCGCCGAGTCCGGCGGCCAGCTCGTCGCCCATCTCGCCGACGTCCAACCGCCGGGCGAGCAGCGCCGCCAGCGGCACGACCGCCGCGAGCACCAGCCAGATCGTCGCCGCGTGGTTCCAGTCCCTGGCCGACAGGCTGCCGTTGACGTACGCCATCAGCACCGAGGCACGGTCCCGCTCCACCACGTAGACCACGTACTGAGTGAACGCGTACGCCATCGCGGCCACCCCGATCCCGGCCACGATCAGCCGGCCCGGGTTGCGGAACCCGGTGCCCGTCGAGAAGTACACCAGCAGCATCGCCGCCGCCGCGCCGCCCAGCGCGCCCAGCCACACCGGCAGCGTGCCGGGCAGCAGCAGCGCGAAGACCGCGGCGCCCGCGCCCGCCCCGGCGCCCAGGCCGATCACGTCGGGGCTGCCCAGCGGGTTGCGGGTGACCGACTGGAAGAGCGCGCCCGACAGGCCGAGCGCCGCCCCCGCGCCGATCGCCACCACCAGGCGAGGACCGCGCAGCCGCTCCAGCACGAACTCCTGGCTGCCCTCGGCCCCGCCGAACAGCGCCCCGGCCAGCTCGCCCAGCGGAATCCCGAGCCGCCCCAGCGTCAGCGTGGCCACGCAGGCCGCGAGCAGCAACACGAACACGCCGAGCACCGCCAGCAGATGGCCGCGGTGCACCGGCAGCGCCACCGCCCGCCCGATCCGCAGCACGCCCCCGCCCCCGGCGGGGACCTCACCGGAGACCGTCACGCGCTCCCCCTCATCCGCCGCACCGCGAACAGCAGCACCGGCGCCCCGACGAACGCGGTCACCACGCCCACCATCAACTCCTGCGGACGCACCACGACCCGGCCCAGCACGTCGGCGAGCAGCAGCAGCGCCGGACCGACGACGGCCGCGTAGCCGACCTGCAGCCGGAAGTCGACGCCCACCAGCGCCCGCACCACATGCGGAACGGCCAGGCCCACGAAGGCGATCGGGCCCACGGCCGCCGTCGCCGCCGCGCTCAGCAGCGTCGCCGCGACCAGGCCGGCCGAGCGCAGCACCGTCGGGTTGGCGCCCAACGAGGTCGCCGACTCGTCGCCCAGCGCCAGCGCGTTGAGCCCGGGACCGAGCAGCAGCGCCAGCGCGAGGCCGGCGAGCGCGAACGGCAGCACCGAGCGGAACACGTCGAAGTCCCGGCCGCCCAGCGCCCCGACCACCCAGTAGCGGTAGCTGTCGAACGCGTCGGGATGGGTCAGCGCGATCGCCTGCACCAGCGCCGTCAGCACCGCCGACACCACGGCGCCGGCCAGCACAAGACGCACCACGCTCCCGTCGGCGCCGGCCGCCCCGATCACGTAGACCAGCAGGCCGGCGAGCAGCGCGCCCGGCAGCGCCCACCACACGGTGGCCGCCTGCCCGGAGGCGCCCAGGAACGCGGTCGCCGACACCACGGCCGCGGCGGCGCCCGCGTTGATGCCGAGCAGCCCGGGATCGGCCAACGGGTTGCGGGTGACGCCCTGCATCAGGGTGCCCCCGACGGCCAGGCAGACGCCGGCGAGCACGCCGAGCGCGGTGCGCGGGTAGCGGCTCTCCACGACGGTGGTGACGTAGGGGTCGGCGTTACCGGCCCACACGTCGAGGACGTCGCCGAACGACGTCGACCTGCTGCCGAACATCACGCTGGCCAGCACGGCGAGCGCCAGCACGACCAGGCCGACGAGCAGCGCGTACACCCGGCGAGCGGTGCCGACGCGGGAGGCGTCGGCACCGCTCGGGCGGGACTTCGCGAGGGTGGTGGTGGTCACGAGGGTGGGTTACCCGGGATCACTGGTCGATCGTGGCGACGGCCTCGTCGATCAGCGGCAGATAGCGGTCGATCACCCACGGCACGGTGAGCGGGTTGATGATCGAGGAGGCGGTGACGAAGGAGTTGTCGTCGCTGGCGACGACGCCACCGCGCTCCACGGCCGGGATCGCGGCGTACAGCGGCTGCGCCTCGATCTCCTGACGGGTCTCCGCGTCGGTGTAGAAGGTGAAGATCAGGTCGCTGTCGGCGAGTTGGTCCGCGTTCTCCAGGCCGATCAGCGCCGAGTCGGTGCCCTCGGTCTCCTCGAAGGTGTCGACCACCGGGTCCACGGTCAGGCCCAGGCCCGAGACCATCGCTACCCGCTGCTCCTCCGGCAGGAAGACACCGAGGGTGCCGGGGCCCGAGGTGTAGATGTAGGAGAAGGTGACGTCCGCGTACTCGGGGCGGGTCGCGGCGGCCTCGGCCAGCTGGTCCTCGATGTCCCCGATCAGGTTGGCGGCCTCGTCGGGCTGGCCGAGGGCCGTCGAGATGATCTCGATCTGGTCGTCCCAGTTGGTCGACCACGCCAGGTCCGGGTAGGCCACGGTCGGCGCGATGTCGGAGAGCACGTCGAACTGGTCCTGGGTGATGCCGGACCAGGGGGCCAGGATCACGTCGGGCTCGAGCTCGATGATCGCCTCGAAGTCGATGTCCTCGCCGCCGGTGAACTGCGTCGGCAGCTCGTCGCCGGCCTCGGTCACGGCCTCGTGGATCCACGGCAGGTAGCCGGTGTCGTCGGCGCCCCACTCGTAGCTCTCGATGCCGACCGGGGTGTGGCCGAGCGCGATGGCGGTCTCGGCCGAACCCTGCCCGAGGGTCACGACGCGCTCGGGCTGCTCCTCTATGGTGGCCGGGCCGAGCGCGCTCTCGATGGTGACGGGGAAGGCGCCCTCGCTCTGCGCGGAGTCGCCGGAGTCGCCCGAGCCGCCGGTGGTCCCCTCGTCGTCGGAGGAGTCGGACGAGCAGCCGGTGAGCACGAGGGCCGCGGCGGCGGTGGCGGCGGTGAGGGAGAGCGCGGATCGGCGCAGGCGGGTCAGGCGGGGCGACATGCTGTTCCTCGGTGGGTGTGTGGTGCGTTGGTGTCCGGGGACGGAGGCTAGCTTAGGTAAGCCTAACCGTACAGTGCCTTCCGGTGGCCGCCCGCGCCGGGGCGTGGTGCCGAGGGTGGAAATCCTTTGCCCGGAGCGTTCCGCGGCGGGGTCATGGGAGCGCTTCCATGAGACCATCTCCCTTGTCGCACGCGCATGTTCCTTGCGAGCCGCGCTCTCTTCGAGCAAAGGAGCAGTACTGTGCCATCCGGTATGTCATGGACACGTCGCAATTTTGTGGCGGTGGCCGCCCAGTCGCTCGTCGCGGCGGGGGTCGGCGGGGCCGGCGTGCTCCGGCCGACGCCAGCCACCGCCCTGGCCAAGTCCCTGTATCTCCCCGCCCGTTGGCAGTCCACCGGCGAGGTGCCGTGGAGCCGGGACCGGAGCAGGGAGTCGACCAACTTCATCCTGCTGTGGGGCGAGAAGTCGGGGACCGACCCGCTCAACGCCCCGGCCGAGTTCCGGTTCGACCCGAACAACATCCTCAGCCAGCTGGAGACCCTGTACTCCTTCTACGTGAACACCATGCGGTTCACGGCGGAGACGGGGCTGCTCGCCCAGTACAAGATCGTGGTGATCGTCACCCGCACCTGGAACCGCACCGCGCTCGACGCCTGGGCCACGGGCGGCTCGGTGGACGGCACCGTGGGCGTCATCAACATCGCGCCGGCCGCCGCCCAACCGGGCTCCTGGGGCCTGGCGCACGAACTGGGCCACGTCTTCCAGAACTACACCTTCCTCGGCCGGGGGGCGGGCGTCGGCTTCACCGACCCGTCGGCCGGCACCTTCTGGGAGACCAGCGCCGAGTTCATGGCCATGCGGGTCTACCCGAACGGGGGCGCCGGCGACCTCACCCGTTTCCTGCGCACCGAGAACCTGGCCTGGTCGTCCAGCCGCCACCACTACGGCAACTGGATGCTCATGCAGTACCTGGTCGACCGGTACGGGGGCATCCAGACGTTCAACGACATCTGGAACCAGGCGCGGAGCAACGAGCACCCGCTGGAGACCTACCGGCGCGTCAACAACCTGACGCAGACCCAGCTCAACACCCGGGTCGCGGAGTACGCCCAGCGCCAGGTCACCTACGACTACTCGAACCGCGCCAACATCATGCCGTTCATCAACGGCGTCTACGGCGCGGGCTTCATCAACGCGTACAACGGCGTGCCGGTCGACGCGATCGACCAGTCCACCGGCCACTACGCCATCTCGAACCGGATCGCGCCCTCGGACTACGGCTACAACAAGATCCGGCTCGTGCCGAGCAGCGACGGCGGCCTGATCACCCTGCGTTTCAGGGGCCACGTCAACGCGGCGGCCGGCTCCGGCTGGTCGTACGGCTTCGTCGCGGTGCGGAACGGCGTGCCGCGCTACGGGCCGATCCACAACGGCGCGGACGCGCAGGTCACCTTCCAGACCCAGTCCGGCGAGCGGGACGTCTACCTGGTGGTCACCGGCACCCCGAGCACCGTGCACCACTACGCCTTCCTGGACGGCTACCCGAGGAACTACCGCTATCCGTACGAGTTCACCGTCCAGGGCGCGGTGCCCTCCGGACACGAGCCCGGCTACCAGAAGCCGGCCGCCACCGGTGGCGGCCACTGGCACGCCAACGGCGGCGGCTGGGTGGACAACCGGGCCAACGTCGCGGCCAGCGTCCACGTCGGCCCGCGCGCCGCCGTCTACGGCAACTCCACCATCAGCGGCAACGTCCGCGTCGAGGGCCTGGCCTGGGTGAACTCCGGGGCCACGATCCGCGACAACGTGGTGGTCAGGGACAACGCCATCGTCCAGGGCGGCGCCAACCTGTCGGGCAACGTGGTGGTCGGCGGCGACGCCGAGCTGTGGATCGCCTGCTCCTCGGGCACCTACCTGACGTTCAACCCCGACCGCGGCTGCGACGGCCGCGGCGGCGAGACGGACATCAACCCGGCGACCAGCGCGTTCTCCGAGGCGGAGATCGCCATCAGTCGCTGACGCGCGTTGATGCTCCTATTGGTTGTCAAGCGGCTTGGAGCCAGTCGCGGTAGGAGTGGGTGAGGGCGTCGTCCCGGGTGAGTCCTCGTTCGAGTCGG